>CAMAQX010000034.1 GCA_945860455.1 Lishizhenia tianjinensis | reverse complement strand
CTTGGTAATAATAAAAAAATGGTTTAACACCTGCACGATCTCTTACACAAAAAACTGTTTCCTTTAGGGAATCATAAATCACGAAAGCAAACATTCCAATAAATCGATCAATACATTTTTCTCCCCATTGGGCAAAACTATGAATGATTACCTCTGTATCAGAATTTCCTAAAAAGGAATGTCCTAGCTCTAAAAGCTCTTTTTTTATTTCAGTATAATTGTAAACCTCGCCATTGAAACAAATCCATAAATGCTCAAATTGCATGGGTTGTTTACCATGTTCAGATAAATCAATGATTGAAAGCCTTCGGTGACCGAAACCAACCTGTGCGTTTGAATGATTAATTAATTCAAAACCACTTCCATCAGGTCCGCGATGAAACAAAGTATTTGTCATTGATTGTAAAATATCAATACCAGATGTTTTTTTAAAATCAATAAAGCCTGAAATTCCGCACATAGTAGTTTAAGGTTGTCCGTTTTACAAAAGTAGTAGGAAAAAGAATGCAATTGCAGACTTATTTTCTCTATTTTTGAATCGTTTACAATTTACGCCATGAAAAACATCGATTTTTCGATTGTACTTTATAATGATCACACCAATAAACTAACTTTTTTTACAGGGTTTGATATCTTGATGTTGTTATTATGGCTGACAATAATTTTAATAATTGCGAGCTGGATTAAAACCCAAAACGCGCACAAGGAACACTACAAATATTTCATGAGAAACCTGTATTTCAAACTAGGATTCTCATTTATTTTTGCATTCTACTACATTTTTTTCATACATGGTGGGGACACAGTTGCTTTTTTTGATGCATCTAGGGTTTTGACAAATTTACTATTTAAACACCCAGAGTTTTACCTTCAAGAATGGCCTACTTACACGCTCGCAGAGGGGTATGTAAATCATTTCACTCCCGAAACCGGTTTCCCACCCGGATGGATTGCCCGCGAACCAGAAGGATATTTTGTTAGTAAATTATTTTCAATCACAAACATTATTACAGGAAATAGCTATTTAACAGCCACTGTTTTTGCCGCTTTTATAACATCCTTAGCCTCCTTCAAATTATACGATTTTATCGTGTCCTTTGGTTTAACTGACTACAAAAAACTAGCAACTTACTTTCTTTTTATTCCATCCCTTTGTTTTTGGTGCACAGGCGTTTCAAAGGATGCATTAATTGTAATCTGCGTATGCTACTTAATTCCTACGATTTATAACTTGTTTACTGGAAAATCAAAAGTAAAGCTTTGGAACATCTTAATAATTTTATTTCTTTTTTGGATTCTTTTGAACATCCGTTCATTTATGCTGGCCGTAATTATTGTTCCCTTTATTTTTGCCTTTAATGTTCAAATTGCAAAACGATATTTAACCAATAAAGTTATTCGAGGAATATTTCGATCTTTTGTTATTGCAATTGGTTTCGCTTTCATTGGTTTTTATTTTTCTGGTGAAACCGCTCAGAAATACCTTAAAGAAGCCGAAGTTACCCAGGAAGATTTTAAGACAAATAAAATTTATACAGGAGCAAAGTATGATTTAGGTGATGTGAGTTATACCCCAACTGGATTATTAAGAGCAATGCCCCTTTCAATATTTACTGGTATTTATCGACCATTTCCTTGGGAGGCATTATCACCAGGATTAATTCTTAATGGGATTGAATGCGTGTTTTTATTCTATTTTACTATTGTGTTTCTAATTAAAGGTAGAAGAAAAAGAATAGCCAGGATAAGGGATTCTGATATTTTAACGTTTGCCTTGTATTTCGTAATTATCTTCGCTTTTATGACCGGCTTTACCTCAGTTATTTTTGGAATTCTCGTTAGATTAAGAGCACCTCTACTCCCCTTCTTTTTGTTACTGCTAACAATCAAACCAAAAGAAGATACAGATCTAGAACAAGAGGAATCCGTCGAAACGCTTGAAGCAAATTAATCAGCTATGATGGTAAGGCTCTCCCTTGCGGATTGTCAGGGCTCGATACAATTGTTCTAAAAAAATCATTCGAACCATCTGATGGGAAAAAGTCATTTTTGAAAGACTAAATTTACTGCTTGCCCGCGCATATACCTCATCAGAGAATCCATACGGGCCTCCAATTACAAATACAAGATCTTTACTTGAATGTAAAAAAGAAAGGTCTAAAAACTGCGCGAACTCCACTGATGAAAAATGTTTCCCATTTTCATCCAACAAAATAACTTCCTGATTAGGTGTAAGCTGTTTTAAAATCAGGTTCCCTTCTTCATTTTTTATTTGATTAACAGATAAGTTTTTTACATTTTTTAAGTCCGGGAGGTCTATTCTTTCGAAAGGTATGTAGTGTTTAAGCCTATTCTGGTAATTTAATTCCCCTTCTTTCAGAAAGGATTCAACCGTTTTTCCAACACAAATAAATTTGATTTTCATCGATGAAAGGTTTGTTCAATTTTATCTGCCAAAACAGCACTTAATTTATAATAACTTTCATTCGTCCATCCAGCAACATGCGGAGAAAACAATACATTTTCTTGCCTTAACAAAAAATTTAATTCTTCAGGAACTTGGTTCGTAAAAAATGAGGAGAAATCGCTCGGCTCATATTCCAAAACATCCAAGCAAGCACCTCTCACTTTTCTTGTTTTCAATCCTTCAACTAATGCCTTTGTGTTAACTATTTTGCCGCGCGATAAGTTTAACAAAAAAAATGGATGATGAAATTTATTTATATATTGATTATCAAAAAGTTGATTAGTTTCCTGAGTCAATGGAACATGAAAACTCAACACTTCAGCTTGTGCGAAAATTTCCTCCATCGTAGCTTCTATTACATTTCGATTCGTGAAGTTTTTTTTGTATTTGTCGTAGGCTAGTACCTTACAATCAAATCCTTCCAGTTTTTTTGCAAAGGCGCTGCCATTGTTTCCGAATCCAATGATGCCAATCGTTTTTCCGTCTAATTCAATTCCGCGATTATCTTCTCTATTCCAAATACCCTTTCGCACCTCTTGATCCCCTCTATTCAACTGATTAAAAAGACCTAATATCATGCCTAAGGCATGTTCTGCAACAGCATTTCTATTACCTTCGGGAGAATTGAAGACAGCAATATTGTTATGATTACAATAATCTAAGTCTATATTTTCAAGTCCAGAACCAGAACGAGCAATAAAACCAAGATTGACACTCGATTTTAAAAAATCTTCATCTAATTTAAATTTTGCGCGAATGACAATACCAAAAGCATCTTTTATGGTTTCCCTAACTTCAAGACCATTATAATTGGTGGCATCTTCACATAAATATCCCAAATTTGATAAACGCTCAGCCAATATTGGATGAACTGTATCAATAAAAACAACTTTTTTCACCTATTAAATTTGATAAAGCAACATACCAACCGTAAAATAAATAAAAAGTCCAATTACATCATTCAATGTGGTGATGAAGGGTCCTGTTGCCAACGCTGGATCGATATTGTTTTTATGTAAAATCAATGGAATTAACGTTCCAATTATTGCAGCAAAAACCACAACAACAAATAGGGAAATACTCACAACAAACCCAAGTGTTGAGCTAGCAAAAATAAAAGCAATACCATAAATCAAAACGGATAGAAGCGCTCCATTCATTAACCCAACTAATCCTTCCTTCAATAGTTTTTGCATTATTGATCCAATTTGATCATTTCCTTTTGCCAACGATTGAACTACGATTGCTGAGGATTGAACACCAACATTTCCACCAGTGGCCGTAATGAGTGGAATAAAAAATGCCAATGACGGAACCAAAGTAATTCCATTTTCATATTGAGAAATAACTTGGGCACTAAAAATTCCCCCAACCATACCAATCAATAACCAAGGCAAACGGGCGCGGGAAATTCTCCAAACACTTGCATTAAGTTCTATTCGTTCCGATATACCTGATGCCAATTGAAAGTCTTTGTCCGCCTCTTCTTTAATAAGATTTACGACGTCATCCAATGTAATTCGGCCTACTAATTTATTCTGAAAATCAACGACAGGAATTGCCACTAAATCATATTTTTCCATGATTTTCGCCACCTCTTCATCAGGATCACTCGTCTTCACCGAAATAATATTTTTGGATTGAAATATTTCTGAAATTTGGGTTTTGGGACTGGCAAAAAGCAACCGTTTCAAGGACAATAAACCGATCAGTTTGTTTAATTCATCAACTACATAAATATTGTAAACCTTTTCAACATCTTCTGCTTGTCTTCGCAACTCAACAATTGCACGATCTACCGTCCAATTCATGTTTGCTTGAATAAACTCTTTTTGCATCAATCCGCCAGCTGTGTTCTCATCATAGTTTAATAAATCAACAATGTCTTCAGCAGCCTCGTCATCCTCCATTTGAGAGATCACTTCATGAATTTGCTCATCGGTTAATTCACCTAATATATCCGCTGCATCATCAGAATCTAGATTTTCTAATTGATCTGCGATTTCTTTAGTGGTTAAAGATGCTAAGAAACGATCTCGTACATCCTCATCCAATTCCATGAGAATATCGGCCTGAGTATCTTCATCTACAAGAAAATAGATGAATTTTGCTTCATCATTCGTTAATTGATCCAGTATTTCAGCGATGTCTGCATAATGAAGCTCCAATACATTTTCACGAAACCACGAAGTGTCTTGTTCGACATATTTTTGTCGAATTACATCAATAAACTCCTTGGTAAGCGTAAATCTCATTTATTTCTTATTTCCTATCCGATTTGAACGTCAATAACAAAAGTACTGCGAATCATTCAAATCACACAATTTATCAATACGCAGTTTTTATGAATAAGGTTATTGTGTAACTTTGTATCCTATAATTAGTTTTTGTTCAAAAGCCCACAAGACCCATGAAAACCTCTTTTTTTTTCTTTATTGGCCTCTTTTCATTAGCTATTTCTCTTCATTCGTGCAAAGAAGAGAAAACACCTGGAACGAAAATAAAAGTGATGATCGACCCGGATAAACAAAGTGAATTCGATAATTTAGTATCTGCCATGGACGCATCAACTCCATCGGACTCATCCTCTTCTTTACGTTTTGAAAATGACGAATTCACGAAAAAGCAATTACATCTTTTTTATTATGGGAATATTTCTAGTACAAAATGGGTATTTGAAGAAGAAAAAAAGAATGGTAAAAAACGGATTGTGCGTTTTTATTTCAATAATGGAAAATTATTTCATTCAAAAGAAATCACATTCGAAGAAGAATTAATTTTTGAATCAAATTCTTATTACAATGAAAAAATGGAAGGGATTTATTCTAGTAATCGTTCATCCAAATCTTATGACGAGTTAGATAAAGCCGCCATAAAGCCTTGTGATTTTGTTGTACACAATTTCAAAGATTGTATGGATATTAAAGATGCCAAAGGGAATTATGAAACAAAATTTGTAGAATTAATTCATTTCGAAGGGATTGATTTTTTGAGGGTCGGTAAAAAATCGGCGGGTGGCCTTTGGTCAGACATCATCATTCCGGAAATGACTGACTCCATTCATGTATTAGAAAAATCAAATTCAAACATTGGCAAAAAGCTCAAATTAAGCTTTAGTCTTAAAAATAAGAACGGTTTTGATTTTCAAGTTTTGGAGTCACTTTCGTATTAGTTTCTTTAACTTTTACCATTTTTTAAGCTTCTTATTAAACTTAAAAGCATAGTTTCGTGTTTTATAATTATGTACTATGCAATTCCATGTAAAATCTTTATTCTTTGTTTCATTATTCTTCGCTTTATTCACAACAGATTTAGTAGCGCAAAAAATGAGTGTTACAGGGCGTGTTTTTGATTCAACGGGAATTTATCCTATTGAAAAAGCTTCTGTTCTAGCGGTACGTTTTAAAGATTCCTTGCTGTTAGGGTTTGCCCGCACTGACGTAACTGGGAATTTTCATTTGAATAGTTTTCCCCCGGATTCCTTTACATTGATCATTGAATATAAGGGATATGACGAAAAAAGCTACTTCATCTTTGGAAACAACTCCAACAATGAAATCAATATTCCTTCCATTAAACTATCAGCCAAATCCAAGGATTTGGAAGAAATCGTGATTTTCTCTAATAAAAGCGCCATATTTTATCGAGGAGATACACTCGTGTATGCGGCTGATTCTTTTAAAGTGAATGAAAATGCAGTAGTTGAAGACCTTTTAAAAAAATTGCCCGGTATAAAAGTCGATGACAACGGGAAAATTTCCTCTCAAGGAAAAGATATTAGTAAGGTGCTTGTCGATGGCGATGAATTTTTTGGTTCGGACCCAACAATTGCAACTAAGAACCTAGGAGCTAAAGGAGTTGAATCTGTTCAAATTTATGAGAAAGACAACGAAAATGCAAAGGCTGGAGAAGATGAAAAGATTCAAGTATTAGACCTTAAACTGAAGGATTCCGCGAAAAAAGGATATTTTGGAAAGGTTTCAGGCGCCAGTGATTTTGGTGCATTTGAAGAAACTGCATTTTATGAAGGGGAACTATTATTCAATAAATTTAGTGGAAAGCAAAAATTATCCGTGTTTCTTTTAACTTCAAACACACCAAAATCCAATTTTAAATTTGGTGACATGAATAAGTTTGGATTGGAAAATGAACGAAATAATAGTGGAATGTCCATGTGGAATCAAAACGGACAAAACAATACTAGTGGTGTTCCAAGAACATTAAAAACGGGTATCTACTTTTCGGATAAATTCGGGAAAACCGGGAAAATTGGATTTAATTATTCCTATTATGAAAGCAAACTAGCCGCTTATTCAAGTAGTTTGTCCCAGTATTTTCTTGCTGATTCTAGTTATTTCACGAAAGATTCACTTCAAAATAATTCAATTAATAAATCTCATAAGATTAACCTCACACTTTCAACGAACCTAGATTCACTAACGTATTTAGAAATCAAACCTGGAATTACCTTTGATAACGCTACAACAGAAAACCAAACTGCAACCAGTTTCTTAAGTGAAACAAATGAAAAATCATTAAGTACTTTAATAAATAATAATAATGACTCTCAAGGAATATCCTCCAATTCAGAGGCAATTCTTCGAAGAAAATTTAAAAAACCCAAACGTGAACTTGAATTAAAATACTTGTTAGTTGCATCCAATAATCAAACGGATGGTACACTATATAATTCTTCCATTTATTATCAAACGCCAGATACGACCCTGATTAATCAAACAAAAATTAACGATAACTCTTCAACCAATCAATTCGGAATTATTACCTATACCGAGCCATTGTCTAAGAAAATAAAACTACAATTTGAGTATTTGTATGAAAATGGATTCATGAAACAAAATCGAAAAACATACGATGGATCTTTGGGGGGTGCTGAAATTGCCTCTTTATCGAATACTTTTGATAACATTAGGCAACAGCATCGAGGAACTGCAGTTGGTATATTTGAAAATCGCAAACATACTTTAACTGGTGGTATTGGTTTTAGAAATATCGATATTCAAAACAGAAATTTAGTGTCAAATATTACAATTCCGCAAAATTTTAATAATTTCTTGCCTCAATTTAGTTATCAATTCAAACCAAGTATTAGTAAACGATTGAGCTTGGTATACACCACTAATTCTGCCCAACCTTCCATTAATGAATTACAACCCGTTCAGGATAACTCCAATCCAAATAGAATTCAAGAAGGAAATCCGGATTTGAAACCAAACTATGTGCACATGATGAGATTCAATTTCAATACATGGTCTGCAATGTCTGGAAAGTATATTTGGAGCGGTGCAACGGCAAGTCTAACAAATAATGCATTTGCAAATTCAACTACCTATGACTCTTTTGGTAGAACGGTATCAAAAACAGAAAATGTTAATGGAAATATGTTCGTTACAGTATTTGCAGGAGCTGGTTATCCTTTATTCAAAAGGAAATTAGAAATTGCTCCGAATATGAATGCCACATATAATAAATACACGAATTTCATAAACAACCAAGAGAATATTACCCAAAACACAAGCATTTCTGGAGGAATTGATTTTGAAATAAATTTAGATTCAATAGAAATAAATTTTGGAAATAATTTTAGTTACACGAGTCCTGTTAGCTCCCTTTCTTCTGTTTCTAATACACCATATACTTCTCAAACCTATTCCTTCGATTTGACTTGGCAGTTGCCGTTTCATATTAAATTTAAAACAGAAGCTGATTATACTATCAATTCAAGACGAGCTCAAGGATTTAATCGAAATATTTTTGTTGTCAATACTGAAATTAGCAAGGCATTTAGAAAAACGGAGAATTTAATCCTTGCTATATCAGGAAATGACTTATTGAATCAAAATCTGAATCTACAACGTCAAGTTAACGGAAATGTAATAACAGATAATTACACGAAAATAATTTCTCGATATTTTTTACTTAGATTGACTTATAAATTTAACAATAATAAAACCAAAGAAGATGAATTCAAAGGGTGGCATTAAACTAACATTTTTTCTTTTTTTCTTTGCTTGGTTTTCCAATTCCTTTGGTCAACAGGTAGTTACTAATGGAAAAATTGTGTTTGAACGGAGAACAAACCTAGAAAAACGCTACAAGGATGGGCGAATGAAGCGCATGATAAACGAAACCAATAAAATAAAAATGGAATCTTTTTCCTTCTATTTTAACGATACAATCTCTGTTTTCAAACCTATATTAAGTAACGAGGAAGACCCAATGGGTTGGATGACGAGTAAAAACAGTTATTATCAGCAATTGAATAAAAATAGTCAACTGATGGTTTTTAACTTGTTTGGACAAAATATTTATATCAAAGATTCGCTTCCAACCAGAAGTTGGAAAATCACAGAAAATAAGCGAAACATCTGTGGATACGATTGCAGAAAAGCCATTTATCAAAAAAATGACTCAACACGAATTTATGCTTGGTATTCACCAGATATTACTCCATCGGTGGGTCCAGAAGGATTTTGTGGCTTACCTGGTACAATTCTAGGAGTAGCGACCGAAGATGGTGGTATCATTTATTTTGCAAAAACAGTAGAGGTCGTTACTGCAAAAAAAGAGGATTTACTCTTAGAAATTGGCAAGAATAAGACCTTAACACTTGCTGAATTGAAAAAGAAAATTGAAACTGAAATGAGTAATTCTTCATGGGGGAAAGGAATGAGTTTCTTTGAAGATTTATTTAGGTGGCTCTAATTCAATCTTTTTTGTTAGTAGATTTATTTGTACTTTTGAAATTATATTTAATGAAGCATTATGAAATTAGGTTGGGTAGAAATCGTTTTAATATTGGCAGTAGTTCTATTATTGTTTGGTGGTAAAAAAATTCCTGAATTAATGAAAGGTCTTGGCAAAGGTATTCGAGACTTTAAGGATGCCTCAAAAGGAGACGACCCTGCAAACAAAGAAGTTCCATCGGAAGAAAAATAATATGTACACTTCAATTTCAGACATTCAGAAAGCATTGCTTTCTGGGACATCTTCTTTGGATATAACCCATTTTTTTTTAAATAATATCGAATCAGCTAAACAGCTAAATGCATTTTTAGAAGTTTTTACTGAATCTGCCATTCGCCAGGCTAAGCACGTCGATGAAAAAATCAAACTTGGGACACATGGAAAATTAGCCGGGGTTGTAATTGCTATCAAGGATAACATTTGTTACGAAAACCATAAAGTTTCCGCAAGCTCTAAGATTTTAGATGGTTTTGAATCTTTATACACGGCAACCGCCCTTCAACGATTAATTGATGAAGATGCTATTATAATCGGTCGACTTAATTGCGATGAATTTGCAATGGGGAGTTCCAATGAAAATAGTGCTTTTGGCCCTGTTTTAAACGCCCAAGATAATTCAAAAGTTCCTGGTGGTTCTTCGGGTGGTTCAGCCGTGGCAGTTCAGGCAGGATTATGTATTGCTTCACTAGGGTCAGACACGGGAGGATCTATTCGCCAACCGGCATCATTTACGGGTACGTATGGATTAAAACCTACCTATGGTGCTATAAGTCGATACGGATTAATTGCTTATGCCTCTTCTTTTGATCAAATTGGTGTTTTTTCTAACTCGATAGATGATACTGCAGTTCTTTTCAATCTAATGGCCGGGCCTGATGAATTTGATTCTACGTGTGTACAGCGGAAGAAAGAACTGACAACCATTGAAGCTCCAAAAAATAAATTAAAATTTGCTGTTTTTAATGAATACCTAAATGCCAATGGTATGGATAGTGAAGTAAAAGATTTTTTACTTTCCACTATAAAAAAACTGGAAGATGACGGACACACGATCGTTTATGAGTCGTTTCCTTATTTAGATGTATTAGTTCCTTTGTACTATGTATTAACTACTGCTGAAGCCTCCTCTAACTTATCGCGTTTTGATGGAGTTCATTATGGTTATCGCAATCCTGAAGCTATCGGAGTTGAACAAACGTATGTAAAATCAAGATCTACCGGTTTTGGTAAAGAAGTAAAACGCAGAATTATGGCCGGCAGCTTTGTTCTATCGCATGGCTATTATGATGCTTACTACACCAAGGCACAAAAGGTACGCCAGTTGGTGAAACAAAAAACGGATGAAATTCTCAGCAAATGTGATGTAATTTTAATGCCAACCACCCCAAGTGTAGCATTTGATATAGCTTCCGTGAATGACCCTTTACAAATGTATTTACAGGATATTTTTACCGTGCACGCAAATATTAGTGGAAATCCTGCTATTTCTTTGCCATTAGGTAAGCACTCTTCCGGACTACCATTTGGTATTCAGTTGATGGCAAGAAGAGAAGATGAACAAATTTTGTTAAACACATCCATTTTACTTGAAAATTTGTTAAATAACTAAACCTTTTGGCTCGGTTTTCGTAATTTCATCTTTATTGAACGCGATTTTAAATAGCATCGCTAAAAATATTTTTTATGAAATTACAATATTTTCTGTTTTTCTTTTCGTTCGTTTTTTTAACCTTATGCTTTGGTCAAACAAAGAAACATTTAATTAAACCTGGTGATTCCCTCGATAAAGTTGATTTTATCAATACTGTAGAACAAAGTTTGAAGTTATACTTGAACGAAATGTCCAAGAAATACTCTTCGACTGAATTGGCTGAAAAATTAAATTACGAATCGGCTACAATTCCTACTTTTAGTGATGAAGTTTATTGCGAACGATTGGAAGCCTTGAATGATATGAGTCCTTTTCATTTAGACTGCAACCCAACAACACTTTCCGTATTAAAAAATTGGGGGGACAAAAAACGATCTTTTATTAAAATCGTAATGGGTAGATCTGGACTATATTTTCCTATGTATGAAGCAAAACTTGCAGAATATGGATTGCCTATAGAACTGAAATATTTATCAGTAATTGAAAGTGGGCTTAGGCCTCAAGTAAAATCAAAAGCAGGAGCATGTGGATTATGGCAATTTATGTATGGAACAGGACAATATTTCGGATTAAAGGAAAATTCGTACATCGATGAAAGAATGGACCCAGAAAAAGAAACCGATGCGGCATGTCGTTTTCTAAAACAATTGTATGACATTTATGGAGATTGGAATTTAGCTCTCGCAGCCTATAACGCAGGCCCCGGAACAGTAAATAAAGCTATCAGAAGATCAGGTAATTTAAAAACGTATTGGGAGGTTAGGCCCTACTTACCGACTGAAACCCAAGGATATGTTCCCGCATTTATCGCAGCTGCCTATTATATGAATTACTACAACGAACATAATATTAAACCGGCAGAAGTAAAAACAAATTTCCTTACGCTTGACACCATTTGCTTAACCAAAGCCGTTCATATGGCTACTGTATCTAAATTAATGGATTGGAGTTTGGATGAAATTAAAGAAATTAATCCCATTTATAAAACGGCATATATACCTAAGGCCAATCCAGGAAGTTGTATGTATGGTCCATCAGATATTATTAGCAAATTAGCAGGCTTAGAAGATAGCTTATATGCCCTAGAAGAATCAATTTATTTTCCAAAAAAACCAGATCCAATTCCTGTGGTTGATACGACTTTGCAAAAAACAGATTCATCTATTGCCTCCACAAACAACTTGAAACACCAGGTGAAAATGGGTGAAACAGTGAAGACCATTTCAGTTAAATACAATGTAACTATTGAAGAGTTAATGGCTTGGAATTCTCTATCTACGGCGACACTTTCTGTTGGGCAAGAATTAATCATTCAACAAAAAACCTCTCCTAAAGTCGCCCCAGTTACTCAAATCAAAACAAATACACCAAAAGTAACGACACCAGCACCAAAACAAACAAACCAAACTACCATAACTAATCCGCAGCAGAACAAAAAACCAGTTGATACAAAAAAATACCACTTCGTAAAAAAGGGAGATACCTTTACACGAATTGCTGTTAATAACGGGTTATCCGTTCAGCAATTGAAAAACCTTAATCCAGGTGTTAACGCTGGTTCCATTTACGTTGGGCAAAAAATAAGAATCAAATAATATGAAATATTCACTTTATCTTATTCTTGCTTGTTTGAGTTTAATAAGCTGTGAAACCGTCACCAAAAAGTATGGTGCGCAAGGATTAATGGTGACCGGCAAAACGGGCGAAATATTAGTTGTTTGCGACAAGAGTTTGTGGGATTCTGAAATTCATGAACTGTTAGATTCTAATCTAACCCAATTTATTATGCCCTATTATCCTGATGTGGCAACCTTTGAATTAATTCACCGAACACCGGCAAAATTCACAGATGCTATTAAACGATATAGGAATACCTTGATTTTATCCATTGATTCGAAATACAAAGGAAATCAAGTTTCTGTCGAAAAAAAATACCATACATGGGCACATGATCAATTATTAATTGAAATAATTGCAAAGGACTACAATCAATTGGTTGATTTTTGCAAAAACGGAATGCCCGGTGTACATGCGGCATATGATTATTATGATTGGAAAAGAATTTTCAACCAATTTAAAGGCAATAACAATGGTGTAATAACAACACCAATAGAAAAGAACTTTGGTATATCTTTAAAACTTCCAGAAGGAACAAAAAATGTGTGGAAACGAGATAATTTCTTTCGGTTAGAATTTCCATCAGGATCCAAACCCATCGAATTTTCAGGAACAGGAACCCAAGATCCAGGCACAATTTTTTCCGGACTTTTAATCTATCAATATGATTTTAAAGATTCATCACAATTTTCGATCAATCAACTTTTAAAAGACCGAGATACTATGCTGAAATACAATGTGCCTCATCAAGTTGAAGATATGTATATGGGTACTCAGTATCAGAAAGAAATTTTCCCAATCCTTGAACGCACAAAAAATGAATCAAGAAAAATTTCCGGATTTGATATGCGGGGAATGTTTCTTTTTCAACATCGAACATTAAAAGGAACTGGCGGAGCTTTTTGGGCTTTTCATTTTATACATCCTAAGAGAAAGAAAATTATTTGCATTAGTGGATATGTTGACGCCCCTTCTACCACCAGTTGGACTAATTCTTTACGAGAAGTGCAAGCAGTTATAAGAAGCGTTGAATTGATCGATTAAAATGACGCCAATTTCAGCGGTTATAATTACATTTAATGAAGAACGCAATATCAAAAATTGCATTGATTCTCTTATTCCCGTGATGGATGAAATAATCATTATCGATTCCTTTTCCACCGATCTAACCAAAGAAATTTGCCTTACGTATCCCGTAGTTTTCATTGAAAAATCGTGGCAAGGATATTCTGACGCAAAAAATTTTGGGAATTCAATCACCAAGCATGAATTCATCTTCTCAATTGACGCGGATGAACGCCTTTCCGAAAATTTACAAAATGAACTTATCTTGCTGAAGTCACAAAATTTAAAAGGAAATTATTCGGTTAATCGACTTACTAACTATTGCAATCATTGGATTTATTATAGCGGATGGTTTCCTGATTGGAAAACAAGGCTTTTTTCTAAAGAAATCAGCTATTGGAACAATGAAATTGTACATGAAGAATTAGTGCATTCACTAAAAATAGAATCGACTCAACTGAGCGGATTACTCTATCATTATTCTTATTATTCGCATCAACAGCATAAAGAAAAAGCAGACAAATACTCATTGCTAACAGCCAGGAAATATTTTGAACAAAAGAAAACCGTTAGTGTTATGAGTCCTTATTTAAGTGCATGTAGTCGATTTTTATCCATGTATATATTGAAACGGGGTTTTCTAGATGGATATAGTGGATTCATGATTGCAAAGATAAGTGCTCAATCAAACATTGTTAAATACAAAGAACTGCTGCGTCTATACCGCGAAAAAAATCCTTCAATTAATTTTCCGTAAAATCAATCCTTGAAAAAAATTACTCCCTCTCGAATAATCATTTCCCGCACGGATAGTATCGGTGATGTAATACTCACTTTTCCGATATGCCAGTGGCTTAGAGATGAATTCCCTGATGCTTATTTAATATACTTGGGAAGAAATTACACCCGAAGTATTATCGACTCCTTTTCAATGATTGATGAATTTGTTAGTTGGGACGATTATAAAAACTTACCAAAATTAGAGCAAATGGAGAAATTTAAATCCATTGGAGCTGATTGTATTCTTCATGTGTTTCCGAATAAAGAAATTGCACAAATCGCAAAAAAAATAAAAATACCGGTTCGAATTGGTACATCACATAGATCTTTCCATTTATTGACTTGCAACTATCGCGGTTCGTTTTCGAGGAAAAACTCAACTCTTCATGAATCGCAATTAAATTTTCAGTTATTAAATCCTTTTGGGATAACTTCCATTCCAACCTTGGAGAAATTAAATGAAAATATCGTGCAATGGAATGTCCAACAAGTGAACTTACCGCCCTTCATAACTGATTTTATTGGTTGTTCAACGAATACTGTAATTCTTCATCCAAAATCTCAAGGAAGTGCAAAGGAATGGCCCATTGAAAAATATGTTTCATTAGCAAATTCACTTATTCAGAAAGGGTGGAAAATCATAGTTACAGGTACCGAAAATGAAGGTCT
>CAMAQX010000033.1 GCA_945860455.1 Lishizhenia tianjinensis | reverse complement strand
TGCACCGAGACTATCTAGAAGAAAAAGTCTCCTTGGCAAGTGAGAAAAGTATTTTATTACAGGTAAGAGCATTCGAACAAAAAAAGGTTACACTATAAAAGTATAACCTTTTTATCATTATTGCTCCCCTTACAGACGAAAGATGCAGCACAAATTCGATTTACGTTTACATAACTATATGGAAATTAAACAGTTAACTTTATGTCAATTTTCAGGATGTTGATTTTACAATCTAAATAGCAGCAAACTCCTCATTCAACCCTTTATATTTGTTGTAATCCTGCACCAACTTTCCAACAACTTTGGTTAATGTTGAAACATCTCCAACAAGTCCTATTGAAATAGGTTTGGTATCGTAATCTTTACATAGTTTAGTCAAAAACTGATTAACGTATTCCTTTACATCATCACCTAAAGTATCATTGTTCTCACCAATCTCAGGAACGAAATGGAATATCAAATCGTCTTTCTCTACGTTGGTTAGATTTGTTTCATGTATCATGGTCGCAACGGTTTAACTAATTCAGTTATTAATTTTTCAACCTGACTCTGTAAATCGTCAGCAAAAAGTGGACTGATTTAAGATGTATGTCTTCAAACTAAAGTGGACTTTTCCTAAGAGAGTATTTAGTTAATAATTCAAAGATAAATGTTTTTTTCGTTTTCTGTCGCGCGAAACTGACGCACAACGTTTCGCGGCTTGGCGAAGTGGCGGATTTTCACCACAAATGTTGATACGAAGCACAACTGTTTGTTTACCCACAAAACTGTCATACGAAGCACTGAACCCGCCATTACGCCAAACCGCTGTTATGCGTTCGCCCTTTTTTCCTGTCGTGTTTGTTGTCATATTAGTGTCAATAAATAACCGATTAGTGAACCGCCTAAAACCACAAAAGCACTATTTAATTTCTTGTATCTGAATGCGATTGCAATACTTAAAACTGCAATCAAAATTGTCCGCCAATCGGTAATGGTGTCTTTGCCCATTTCAAAACAAACGGCTACAATTATTGCGACTGATGCAACATTTACAGCGTCTAAAAATGCTGAAAATAGTTTTGAATTTCGCATCTTCTTCACGATTGGGTTGAGCAATGCAACAAAAACAAACGATGGCAAAAATATAGCGATTGTCGAAACGATTGCACCTATCAATCCGTTGATTTGATACCCAATAAAAGTAACCGAAGAAAAAACAGGTCCGGGTGTGAATTGTCCAACCGCAATGGCATCAATTAATTGTTGTCTTGTTAAAAGTCCTGTTGAAACCAATTCCGTGTCGAGAAATGCAAACAAAACATAACCGCTTCCATAAAGTATTGCACCAATTTTTAAGAAAATCCAAAATAGGTTGGCGTTGGTTGCAGAAAGGATTGTAGTGTTTGTTATTTGTAATAAAGTTAACGGCAGAAAACTGTTGATATTGTTTTGCTTATTGTTTCGCACATAAGCCAACATCAAAGCCATAAATCCTGCTCCAAACATCAAATAAATTTCGTTGATGCTGAATAGTGAACCAAGCAAAACAAGTAACCCAATAACTATTAGTTCAGTTGATTTTAGGGATTTTTTTGCCAATGGAAAAATTGCTCCTAAAATAATAGCAATTATGGCTGGTTTTATTCCGTAAATAAATGGTTGAACTTCTGGAACTTGTCCGTATTGTTTATACAGATAAGCAAAAAATCCTGTAATAATTACGGCTGGTAAAATGAAACAAAGACCTGCAATTATCAAACCTTTCCAACCGCCTTTTTCGTGTCCGATATGAATTGCCATTTCGGTGCTGTTAGGCCCAGGTATTAAGTTGGTTGCACCAATCAAGTCCAGAAAATGTTGTTCGGTCAGCCATTTTTTTTCGTAACTACTTCGTCTTGCATCATTGCAATATGTGCAGCAGGTCCACCAAAACCAATAATGCCCAGTTTTAAAAAAAGTTTGGCAATATCTTTTAAATCTGCTTTACTCTCCATTCTTCATCAAAATTTTGTCAGCAGACCAATAACCACCGCCTTTGATTAGCAGAAAAATACTACCAAGTAACATTGCCCAATCTGTTCTGCTCCCGTGCATCATTTCCCAAAAACCTTTCTCGGCTAAAACTTCCGATTTGGTTGTCGCAATCGCAACCAACATAATAATGATAAGTGGAATACTTGCCAATCTTGTCAGAAGTCCTATGAGAATAAGTAGTCCGCAAACAATTTCAAAACTGCCTACAAAAACACCTAAAAATTCAGGTGAAGGCAAACCAATTTTTTCAAATCGTCCTGCTCCAAGTGTGTCGGCAAATAAAAATTTCTGAATGCCTTCTGAAAGAAAAACTGCACCAACCATTAGTCGAATGAGGATTGTCGTTTTTGAATAGTCTGTATGAATTAGTTTGCTCAACATTTTATTTTCTGATTGGTGATTGTCTTTCTATTGGAATTTGCACATTGAAAAAAGGCACTTTCTCCATTGCGTGACAACTGTTACAGTTGATAGTCATTATTTGAAAGTTTTTATTGAAATTTACTGTGTCTTTACTTTCTATGGATTTTTTCATTTCAGGTAAAACGTAAGTTAAAAAGTGTTCTGCTGATTTGGCTCTTTTAGGTCTGCGTTCAAGTCCATTTTCAATAGCGATTTTAATTTTCTCAATTTGATAGTCGGCATATTCCCAGTTTTGGTCTTGTCCAGCCCAATACAATTCTTGGTAACGATAACCTGTTTCAACCATTGCATTGTCAAAGCCACGAAATTGTTTTTCAATGGTCTTGATTTGCTCTGTTTCTGTTCCTTTAATCCAATCGCCTTGTGCAGTTTCTTTGTCTGTCTTTTGGTTACAAGAAAACAGTCCGAGTGTCAATATGAGAATAATTGTTTGTTTCATTTTCTTTCGTTTCAATGTTAGCACGGTCGCTCATAGGGTGACGCATAACGTTTTCGGGCTTGGCGAAGGTGGCGATTTTCACCACAAATGTGTCTGCGGAGCACTGAACCGCCACTTTTGCCAAACCCGTGTTATATGCTGCCCTTTTTTATGCCGTGTCCATTAGCAACAATTTTCTCCTGCTTGTATTGGTGGGCATTTAACTGTCCCGTAGCTACAATAAACACAACAGTCGCCTTGCAATGGTTTCAGTCGTGTTTTACATTTTTCGCATTCGTAAAAATATACACAAGCGTCTGTCGGCATAATTTCAGTTTTCTTGTGTCCGCAGTTTGGGCAAGTCAAAGTTGATTGTGTTTCAACTGTCTTGCCGTTGTATGTTGTGCAAGTGTCGCAAGTTCCGTTCATTTTGTTTCGTTTATAATTCCAAATTGTCGCTATGAGAAGTCCGAACATACCAGCGTAAAGAAAATATGTCCAGTAGTCGCTGTCGTTAAAGTGATAGGCGTAAAAAATTAAAAGTCCGCTTGGAATAGCAACGATTAAAGGATACAAGCAACGGTGTCTGCGATACGAAATGTAAAGTCCGCTAACAGATATTAAGACCATTGCTTGAAAAATCCACATTGTCCACCCACCGAAAAGTTCAAAACTCCCAAGTTCAAGTGCCGAAGCTGCAAATGCAAAAAGTGGAAAACAGCAAGGTGAAAATATTGCTGTCAAGAAAAGTCCAGCCGTCCCTAATTTGTCTATGCTACTCGTTAATTTCATTATCGTCTTTTCTGTTGTTAAAATGTTGCACTGTCGGTCTGATAGGGTTGCATATAACGGTTTGGGGCTTTGCGAAGTTGGGGCATTCAAGGCACAAATGTTCAATTTAGCACAAATGTTCATTAGAATTACCAATGCTTAAATTTAGCACTTCTGCCCCAATTTTGCAAAACCCTTGTTATCGGCTGTTCTTCTTTCGTCCGTGTCCGTTTTTTTGTTGGTTTAGTAGTTTAAAAATACTCCGAAACCAAGTCCCATATCGCTGTCGTAATGTGTTGTTAATCCTATGTTTTTGTTTACAATGTAACGCAAACCTGCCATATATTCTTTGTCGGTATTTACCATAAATGATGCTCTAACTCTTTTTGAAATTGGAATATCTTCTCTCATTAGTTGTACTCTTAAATTCCCATCGTGGTAAATTTCGGTCTGTAAAACTACAAGCATTGGCAAAGTATAGGCAACTCCTAAACTAAACTGGCGTCTGTTGTCTTTGGTGTTGGTTTGTCCAAAAAGGTTTTTTTCTCCGTGTACATTTCCCATTGCATCGGTTTCTAATTTTCTGTAACGCCAATCAAAACCGATAAACGGCATTAGCCATTGCATTTTTCCAATGTATCGTCCAATATGCGTTTCAGTTTCGTAGCCGTGATGGTCGTTGTACCCCAAACGCCATTCTGTCCCAATGCTCCAACGTGTGCCTTGAACCATTGCCATTCCATCGTTTCCATTGGTGGCAAAATCGTTTTCAGCCATAAAATGAGATGCTCTATCATCTGCAAATAATTTTCTTTGTGCCAATTTTGGATTTGGAATTAATGGATTTGGTGCTTGATTTTCATAACTAAAAACTCTACCCATTCCGCTCATCATATGGTACAAAATATGACAATGAAAAAACCAATCGCCTTCAACATTGGCGTTAAATTCCAAAGTGTCGGTTTCCATTGGCATAATGTCCACAATGTTTTTTAGTGGTGCATTTTCGCCTTGTCCGTTTAGCAAACGAAAGTCGTGTCCGTGCAAGTGCATTGGATGTCGCATCATTGAGCCATTGTAAAGCACAATTCTAACATTTTCGCCTTTTTTGATAAGGATTTTATCGGTTTCTGAAACTACTTTATTATCTAAACTCCAAACATAGCGGTTCATATTTCCTGTGAGTTCAAACTTTAATTCTTTTACTGGTGCATTTTGTGGCAAAGAAGTATTATTTGGCGATTTCAGCATTGCATAATTCAGCGTAACAATATCTGCCAAAGCATTGGCATTGTAGCGATTTGGGTCGTTTTCGCTTTGTTTGGGTTTGCTGTCGCCTGTAATTTCTGGATACATTACCACATTCATATCCATTTGGTTTAGGCTCATATTCATTCCCATATCGTCAAGGTCGCCATTCATTTTCATCATATCGTTCATCATTTTCATACCCTCAAAATACTTCAATCTTGGTTGGGGCGATTGTAATTGCTTAATGCCATTACCAATATACATTGATGCTGTATTGGTTCGGTCTTCGGTAGTTGCCAAAAACTCAAAAGCCGTATTTTCGGCTGGAATAGTTACAACAATATCGTAAGTTTCAGAAACGGCAATAATTAACCTATCCACTTCCACAGGTTCTACATCGTTGCCATCATTGGCAACTACGGTAATTTTCCCACCTGCATACGTAAGCCAAAAATAGGAAGATGCACCACCATTTGAAATTCTTAAACGAACTTTATCGCCTGCTTTTAATTCCTTGCCGTCAATGCTTTTTAAGTCAGAACTGGGTTTACCGTTCATCAATATTTTTTCATAATACACATCACTTACATCCATTGCCAACATTCTTTTCCATTCGTTTTTGAGTTTGGTTTTAAAATGTCCTGCTTTGATGGCTTCGCCATAACTCTGAACGGAATTTTTTTTCAACGCAGGGTAATCGTTGGCATTGTGCAACATTCTGTGAATGTTTTCAGGTTTTACGTTTGTCCATTCGCTTAAAACTATTGGTAAGGTCGGTAAATCATCAATTCCATTTCTAAATGTTTTATCGTCTGCTTTTTTAAGCATTACAAAGTTGCCATACATTCCAATTTGCTCTTGTAATCCTGAATGTGAATGATACCAATGTGTACCATTTTGTATTATTGGAAATTTATAAATATGGGTAGTGTTTGGCTTAATTGGCATTTGCGTAAGGTTGGGAACACCATCTTCTTTGTTGGGTAAAAATAAACCGTGCCAATGCAAAGAAGTTTCTTCTTTGAGCAAATTATGAACGTGAATTTCCGCTGTGTCGCCTTCGGTAAAAGTCAAAGTTGGCATAGGAATTTGTCCGTTTACCGCAATAGCTCGTTTTTCTTTCCCTGCAAAATTTACCAAAGTATCTTTTACATATAGGTCATAACGCACTACTTTTTGGGCGAATGTATTTGTAGTTGTCAATAGCAATATTGCTATCGGCAACAGTTTTTTATAAATATTTTTTTGATTATCCATTTTAAGAATTTCATCGTTAAAATTATTAATAGGGTAGCCGAAGGCTACCCTATATTTTTACTTAATTGTTTCAACTACTTTACCACAAGTAAGCATTTGAGAGCCGTAATATGGATTTTTAACTGCATTCTCTTTGCTCAGCCAATTGGCACCTTTTCCATCGTTTGCCATTGGGCAAAATTGATAGTAAGTAGGTGTTTCGGTTTTGGAAACTTTGATTAAAGCGTACATATTTTCTGAAAGGGGCATAAAATGGTCTCTTTGGTGTGAGGCATCTTTTGTGTCTGCAATGTGTTCAGCATCAAAAGCCAAATCTTTCATTACTTTCATCCAAACGGTATGTTCTTCGGTGGTTAATTTGTCCATTTTTACGGCATTGATTGCAGTAAGCAACTCCTTTGCTTTGGTAGATGAAGTATTTCCGTCAGTTTTTACCAAGGCATCTTTTACGGCAAAATAATTGTCAAAAACGGCTTTGAGTTGTGAAACATCTTGCCTTGTTTCTGTCATAGCCGAATGGTTATGTGTCGAATGGTCTTCTTTCACCTCCGTTTTTGGTGTTTCAACTTTTGCAACTGTTTGTGCTTTTCTTTCGTACTGGCAACAATCAGGCAATTTTGCATACACATCATTTGGGGCAAGAAATTTTTCGCTATCATAACCACTCAATGCTATGCGTTTCAAGATTTCGTCTGGATTGGTTAGCTTTGCATCGTAAGTGATGGTTGCCATTTTGGTGTCCTTATTCCAATCTACTTTGACAACTTTACTCTTATTTCCTGCTTTTTCAATGGTTGTTTCACACATACCACAATTACCGTATATTTTTACGCTTTCGGTTTTAGCGTTTTTGATTTGAGCGTTACACGCTGTGAACGATAGCAATACAGATATTGCCATCAATATTTTTATTGATTTCATTTTTTGAAAATTTAAACTTTGATAAATAATTGATTTTGAAAGCAATGTTTTTGCTTTCGATTAGACAGACCTCTGGTGTCAAGGTAAGAAATTAGCCTATATTAGGCGGTGTCCAAATGGATTTAAAACCATCAGAAAGATAGTTTTCGTTGTAGTAATTTTTTATTTTTTTGCTTTCAGCAAAGTAGGTTTTTACTTTTGTTTCAGTCCAAAATGGTAATGCAAAAGAACAATGATTTGTTGGGCAACTGCAATTTGAATTATTGCATTTTCCGTTACAACTATTTTTGTCTTTGTCGCTTTTAGACTTATGATTTTTGCAACAGTCTTTTTTGCTATTTTTTTCGGTTTCTGATTTTTTGCAACAAGATTTTTCTGTTTTTGTTGATTTTGTTCCACAAGCATAAGTCAGCGTTGGCGTCGCAAAGAAACCAAGTGTCAAGATGACGAGTAATATGTGAAACTTTTTTGTCATTCTCTTTTAAAAACGGTCAAAGTTACAAATTATTTTCTATTTGTTGTACTTCTGTTGAAGTTTGTACGGTCGCTGTTAGAATAGCCGATAACTAGTATATATGTATGACAAAATCATACAAAGCCACCCATTTATTAGTAGATTGGTATGACAAACGTCATACTTTATTGTGATTCAAATGTATAATTTTTTCTTTATAAATCGTCAAACGGACTTTTTATTTGTTGAATGCTTTTCGTACTAACGTGGGTGTAAATTTCAGTTGTTTTACTACTACTATGTCCTAATAATTCTTGAATATAACGCAAATCGGTACCGCTTTCGAGTAAATGTGTAGCGTAACTATGCCGCAACCAATGCAGTGTTACTGGTTTTGTGTTTCCAACTTTTTGAAGGGCTTGTTTTAAAACACTTTGTAAACTTTGTTCAGAATATTGTTCTCCTACATTTTGACCTTCAAAAAGCCATATTTTAGGTTTGCAAATTGTATAATATTCTCGAAGCAAAATCAATATTTTTTCTGATAAAGGAGCAATTCTTGGCGGGAAATTCTACTTTGACACAAAATACCAAATTGAAATTTCAATTAAGGAGGGGAAATATAAATTTGATTTGATAAGTATGGAAAATTACATTAGCCCAAGTCAATATTCAAGTGGTGGTTGGACTCCAAATACACTTTTTAATAAAAATGTTGATAAAGAATACTTAGACAAGTTCATATATAAAAAAGATGGCACCCCTAAAACATATTATAGATACATAAATGAAGTGCCAGTTTATTTTAATGACTTAAACAAATCCTTAGTTGAAAGTATTACTGCTACTGTTAAGAAAAGTGATAGTTGGTAGAATTAGATTGATGTTCCCACAAATTTAAAGGAGGTTAATAATAGATAAGGTGTCAATTGACACCTTTCTCATTTCTGTCAAAAAAATAGAAAAATTTTAATCGGCAATTTCAAAAAAAGTCAAATTTCTGTCAAAAAATTGGGAAATTTCGCGGAGACCTCTATAGTGTGTTCTAAGACCTCAGATACTCAGAATATAAGGTCAGATACGGGAGGAAGGAGAGGCTTCAGGAGAGAAGGGAGGAGGGGGGCATTTGCGGATTAAGTTTTCGTTTCAGGTCCATGCGTATTTGCGCTAAACCAACAATCCATTTTAACTTCTTTTGAAATAATATTTTAAATCGTCTCAATTTAATTACTGTCTCAAAAAAATATAAAAAACACGCGCCTACTTATTGGTTTTCCGCTGTATGTTAGCCTCAACAAAATCCAAAGGATTTAATTGATACACTATGACACGAGCAGTAATTTATTCAAGGGTGTCTTCTGAAGGGAGCCGTCAGGACACAGAAAGACAAACAAACGAACTTGTTGAATACGCAAATACAATGGGATATGAACTTGTTTGGGTTTATGAGGAAAAAGTAAGTGGATTCAAGAAAAATAATGAGAGACCAATTTTTTCTAGAATGTTGGATGACCTTAAAAGTCAAAAAATTGATAAAGTTTTAGTTTGGGAGTTGAGTCGCATAGGCCGTAATGTCGTCCAATCTCTCCAAAATATACAATTGCTGACCGATAAGAAAGTTTCTATCTACATAAAGAATTTCAACTTGGAGACATTGAATGAGGATAAAACTCCTAACGGTTTATCTTTGTTCATGGTTCAGATTTTATTTTCAGTAGCAAGCATGGAGAGTCAATTAACGCTCAGCCGTTTGCAATCCGGATATCGCTCTTTAATTGACTCCCAAGGGTCAAAAGCTGTCGGCCGCAAAGCCGGGTCTATTGAAACCGAAGAGGAGACAATTCAAAAGCATTCTGATATTTTAAAATTATTAAAGAGGAATTTATCAATAAGGCAAGTAGCAGGGCTAACAAAAAAATCCACTAATACCGTGCTGAAAGTTCGTAAGTCTGCAATCGGATTAAATCTTTTATAAAAACTTCTTCTACTTTACGAGAGTGTCAATATCTCTATAGATAAATGCAATCATTAAATAAGATGATTATTTGTGCCGGTGATACTTACATCTTAAATTTCACATGAAACAGGGATTCAAATTATAGGTGTGTTCGGTACGACAAAAAATTACTAAAACCTTCCTAAGAAGTACGACAAAAAATAAAATTTGGAGCAGATTTCGTTTTGTCGATTTTAAAGTATATATTTTTTTAAAAGCAAAAATATGAAACAAAATTCGAAACAAATTAGAATCCCATCCAACATTGATTACGAACAATTATTCTCCAAAATCGAGGGTAAAGACAGTTACAAAAATGAACTAATTGACGCCACTTATGTGGTTCTCTCTTTTCTTTTCCCATCTAAAGATTACATTAAGGCAACAAGTGGTTTTGAAGGGTTTAAATCCATTAATAATGTAGAGATTAACAAAATCATAAGAAACAGATTTGGAAAGGTTAAAAGTCTTCTTATGGATGTAAATTCTCATTCTTCAGGTGCCATTCTAATTGAGAAAAAAGAATACCAGCCGGGTATTGTTTCAATGGGTTACAAGTTAAATGACGAACTATTTTTAAACCCTGGCGAGAGATGGGTTGGATTAGGGTCTAATGCAGAGAAAAGATTAATAAGATATGAAGAGGACGGAATTAAAAAATATGAGGACTTCAAATCAACTTACCAATTTCTACTTGATAAATACGAATCTGATATTACAATTGATGATGGTGCGTTTGATTATGTAATTAAACTTAAATCAGTACTGCTTGAAAAGGTGAATCAATTTGATGGTGATAAAGATGAAATGACAAAAAGAGTTAATTATACCATTAAGGAAATGAACTCCAAGATTCGTGCTATTCAAAAGAAGAGATTCAGACCTTCAGTATCTAAAAGTAATCATCGTTTGAACTCTGTTGTCACTACACTCTATAGAGAACTTCGGTACTATCTTAGAATCAATGGTAATAAATTAGTGGAAGTAGATTTGAAAAGTTCTCAACCGTATGTGCTGGGTTCTATTCTTACTAATAGTTTTTTCAGTGGTGATTCTAATATTGATTTTAGTTTAATTAGAATTTATCCTCAATTATATAATCAACTTAATTACATTGTTTCTAAATCTACTACTGATATTACTTCTCTTATTGGAAATTCCCTATATAATAATAAAAAAGGTTTCCCGAAGTACTTTATGTCTGGCGGGTTGGATAATTGTCTTGAAATTCAATCTTATCGAAGTTTACCCTTTGAAGAAGGTTTTTATCCTCATCTAAATAACACTTTTTTAAATGGAGATTTTGAAACACAAAAGGTGAAGGATAATGTAATGTTATTACTAAACCTTCAGAATTTAAGGACGAGAGATAATATCGTTTTGATTCAACAATTCAAAAAACACTTTCCCAATATCAACTCATTCATTGAAAGTATCAATAATTTAAATAGTTTTAAATCTGCAATTGCTATTTTGCTGCAAAGGTCAGAATCTTATTTGTTTTTACTTATTGGTTGCAAAGCGGTAAATGAACGACTCCCTGATGTTCCGTATCTGACTATCCATGATTCGATTCTAATTGAAGAACAATATTGTGAAGTAGTTACCCCAATTTTGAAGGAAAGTTTAAATTCAATTACAGGGATAGAGCCCGGCGTTAGTGTTAAAGTAATCCAAGACCCCATGACTACTTTAGATGTAGATGTTGAGGAGATTTGGGGCGAATTACTTTCTTCGAAATAATTAACTTCTTGACGAATTTTCAAAAAGTTGTAAAAAAATTTTGTGGATTAAAATATTGTACATAATTTTGCGGTACAATTTACAAATACACAATAATGCAGATACCACATTTTAGCAAATCTTGGAAACCCGTTTTCAATGTTGAATTATTTTTGGATGAGAATAAACCTAAAACAATTAGAAGTAGTAGGTTTTGGGATGATGTTCATTTGGAATATGATGAGGTTGTAGATGAGTTCAAAAAATTTATTTGCTGCGAAGATGAGATTTTTGACAATAAAGGTAATCGCTTGACACCTATAGATATATATCATGCAATAGAAGTGTATAAATTAAGAATATTAAAGATGATGCTAATCTTTAATTTACGTTTATATAAAACTTATAACGTTAATAAAAAAACGGGGGAGCGATACATTGTAATGCGGGCATTTTGGTTCGGTGATGATAATAAACTCGTAAGATGGTTTTCTAAAAATATTGGTCCTGAGAGTAAAGTGGCACCAAATGGAAAAATCCCTACTCATTTGTTAGATTCAATTGAAGAGGATATACTTGAACGTATGTGGGACCAATACCATTTTGATTTAGATAGAGATGGTGGTGAAATTGGTTTTGACAATGATGGCAACATCGTCTTATTATAACAAGTATAAATTACTTAAAAAATGGAATTAAAACTCCATTTTTTTTAACACAAAAAATTGTACCAAAAATAATTATCCAATTAAAAAAGACATAAATTTTTAACTTTAAATAACTAACAAATGGAAACAACTAAAGTGAAGTTAAGTGAATTACAAATTCACCCATTGGTATTGAAGATTAAACAGTACCAACCAAACCAATTCATGACATTCTCAATGAAAAACTTCGGTCAAAAGACAAATGTGATTGTAGTGTTGAGAAATGGAGTCTATTACATTATCGATGGAGGTTGTCGATACTACGCAGCAATCGAAGCAGGTAATATTGACGCTCTTAATTGTAATGTTCTTAACATTCCCGATTCAGAAATTTTGGACACACGTATTACGTATAATCTGAAGACAAAGGTTCATCTATCTGAAAAATGTATGAACATCGAACACATGTTGAACTTAATGGGGAATAACCAAGGAAAAAGAAATGACATACTTGGGATGAACAACATAAATGATGAGGATGAATTTGGAACCGCAGGCAGAGATAGATTTGAAATTGCTTGTATGCAATCAGGACTTGAATTTTCAGGAAGAACGTTAAGAAAGTTAATGGCAGTTCATGATTATGAGAAAACCGATAACAGTCTTGGTTTAATTGAAGGTATTGATAACGGCACCTACAAAATTGATGCGGCGTATAGATTAATGTTAAGTAGCAGAGATAAGGACGGTAAGAAAGAAGCTAGAAATAAAAGAAAAATTGAAGCATTAAACACAGACGTTTGGTTTAAGGTTTTTGAACAAAGTAGTGTGGACTTATCAAACTTAAAAAAGTACAGACCTCAGTTTGCAGCCTTCTCACCGACATATTGGGGAATGAAGGAATATCGAAACCAAGGCGAGATGGAATATGGTCAAGAACCTACACTTCAAGAATATCTTGAAAACAGCAGGAAATTCATCGATGCGCTTATGGATATTATGGATGAAAACGGAGTTGTCGTAATTATAATTGGGGAGTCTTATGCTGGTGGATATAAAAGTATTATTACTCAATACGAGATGATGTTGCTTGAAGCAGGTCTTGAAGTGATTGGAAAATGTCCTTGGATAAAAAGTAACTCTACCCCTGTAATATTAAAAGACTTTTTCAGAACTGTGGATGAAACTATATTGGTGTGTAAAATGAAAGGTGCGGAAGTAAATTTCAATCCAGAAATGAAAAAAACTAAAGAAGGGAAAAAAATGGTTAAGAAAAGTCACAAAGCAAAAGACGGTTCAGAGAGATATTTTGTCCAAGACGAAGAAACTGTTGTCTCAAATGTCATTATTACTCCTGTAGTTAATGATTCCGAATACAAAAAATACGACCCTGAATTTACCCACGACGCACCAGCTCCCATGGCTGTTTATGAACGATTTGTAGACTCATACACATTGCCAGGTATGACCTGCATCGATATACATTGTGGTGCCGGTCAGGGACTTGAGGTTTTTGCCCGCAAAGGATGTAACGCAATTGGTGTTGACATAGACCCTGTATCAGTTGAATTCTGTAATAAGAGAATGAAAATGGTGTTAGGAGAAAGAAATGAAACTGAATTACAACAAGCAGCATAAGATATGAATCCATCCCAATTAAAGACCCAAATAAGTTTAGATGGGTATAATTTAACAGACCAACAGAACCTTGAAATATGGGTTCTGTTGGACAAACTGGCACGTATTGAATATAATCTTTATTTAGAGGAGAAAAAGTCCTTGTGCGAAGGCAATTCAAAATCAATTATCGACATTAGCCATTCATTTAAAGATGCAGCCTAATATGAAGAACGTATTCGTGTACAGCAGAGTGTCAACCGATGAACAAGCACTTGGTCACTCTATAGATTTTCAAGAAGAAACAATCTTACGTCATTGTAAGATGAAAAACTATAATGTAATTGAGTGTTTTCGGGAAGATTATTCAGCTAAAAATTTTGACCGTCCTGAGTGGAAAAAAATATTAACACTCATCAAGTCCTATCGAAAAACGTCTTTACCGATACATTCCATCATAATTCTAAGACCCGACCGCTATTCACGTAACCTAATTTTATCCTTTACAGAAACAACTAAGTTATCAGAATTAGGATGTTCAATTGAATTTCTTGAGGGACAGGTTGACACTTCAAGTCCTGATGCACTTTTACTCCAAGCGATAGGTTTTGCGCTACCACAGGTTGAGAATTCTAAAATTTCTCGCCGCTCCTGTGAAGGTTCTCATAAGGCAAGAACATCTGGCTGCTTTACAGGGGTTGCTCCAAAGGGATATAAAAATTTCAGACTTGACACAAAATCTACACTTGAATTTAATTCAGAAGCACCACTGATGAAAGAAGCGTTTGAGAAAATGGCTAGTGGAACTTATAGTGCAGATGAAATTAGACGATGGTTAAACTCAAAAGGAATGTCTATTTCAAAAAACACATTTCTTGGTATTATACGAAACGTCACTTACACCGGCAAAATCAGGGTTAAAGAATTCAGAGGAGAACCTGAACAAATCGTCCAAGGTTTACATCCCGCTTTGATTACTGATGAATTATTTGCGGCAGCCAACGATGTCTTAAATGGTAGAAAACGTAAAATGAAATTCAAAGACGATAAGGCTGACTTATACCCGTTAAAAGGTCATTTGGTTTGTCCAATTCACGGGAGGTCACTTTCGGCCTATGGTTCGAAAAGTCGGAATGGTCAAATTTACCATTATTACGTTTGTACAAAAAACCTATGTCCTCGTTATCCTATTGACCACGCACATAGTGAGATTGAACGATTACTTGGAGTGGTTCAATTCTCGGCAAGAATTATTAAATCATATCGTTCAATTTTAGAACGAATTTTTAAATCAGAGGACTCAAACAGAAGTCAGTTAATACAAACTACTAAAGACGAAATTCAACGTCTTAAACAAAGAAAAACACATATCCAAGACGAATATATGGATGGTAAAATATCGTCCCTTGATTATAATGAATTGAAGATGGGTATTGATACAAAAGTGTTTGAAAAAGAACGTAACCTTAAAGATTTGAATGAGGAATACTCACCATACAAAGAGTACTTGAATAGACACGTTCCTGCCTTAGAAGATTTAACATCATTATATAAAAAAGTGGATGGTAGAACTAAGAAACAGATATTGAGCTGCATCTTTTCAGAAAAAGTTCATTTTGAGAATGGAAAAGCTGCAACACCGAAATATACAATTCCAATTGAGGTTTTAATCAATGCCGGCAAGGTTTTGGAAAAAAATAAAAAAGAAAAGGAGGTCGTTTCTGACCTCCTGTTCACTCTTGCTCC
>CAMAQX010000032.1 GCA_945860455.1 Lishizhenia tianjinensis | reverse complement strand
CAACAATTCAACAGACCCATATGTGCGTTTCGTTTCAACGGGTTTTCCCGGGAACATGGCCACTACATCAGCTTCCTCGTTTTGATAGCGATAAAAATTAGTTTCTCTTACTTTTCTTTTTTCAGGTTGAGGAATTTCGCTAAACGTAGCCGCAACTTTGCGAACCGTATATCCTTTTTTTCGCAATTGGGAAATAATTCCGGTTGTACCGCCCAAATGCGAAGCACCAACCGCACAAAAAACACTTCCTTTTTTCATAATTGAATCTAGTCCCTCGGCCATTATTCCGTTCCGATTAACGATTAAATCAATGTATCCATTTTTGGAATAGCGCAAACTTTTTCGGGTAAATTCCTCAATTTTATTAATTTGACCTTTCAAATAAAGATTAAATACGACTTCTTCTCTGAGTTCACCGATTCCTAGTAAATTTTCCTGCAAATAAGGTTGTTTGCTTTTTTTGATTCCTGTAAAAACCTTGAGTTGATCTTCATAAGACTCAAAGAAAAAAAGCGATTTGGAAGCGTTACTGGCATATTGTTGAAAATAAGCGTCTACAAATTGAGGCATTCCATCTTCATTACCATATACGGTACTCGTTGCTTTATCTGTTGTGGTATACGGATCGCCATACATGTCAAACTGAAGATTTATATCGGATTCTCTAACGTCCACTTTTTTAAATAGACTAAACAAGTCGGTTTCTAGGGCAATAGTTTTGGCTTTGTTGAGCGCATAATACAAGGTGTCTGGAAAGCGAAATAAATCTTTGTGGTTGTTGTGAAAGGTGCCAAAGAGGTATGATTTTTCTTTTAATCCATTACCCGAAACTTCCCAAAGCAATTCATTTTCAGGCTCGTATAACTGAGAAAACCCAGCAAACCCAATTAGTAAAAAAGCAAACAGCAATACCCTCATCACTACAAATTTAGTGTTTTTTATCGGGAAAAAAGTTGCACAAAAAAAATGAATTTAGTGAAGGTTTGATAGGGAAAGGAATTGAAATGCAATACTATCAGAACCAATTATTCCTTAGAGGTTTTGTAATAATACGAATCCATATTCAATCCCTTGAAAAAGAACTGGATTTTTTGCGTGAAATGTTAAAGAAAAAATAAATAGTCTAATGTTTTATAAAACAATTAGTTAAAACAAAATATTCCGAAATTACATAAAGAATATTCCGAAATTACATAGACTTTTTTCCGAAATTGCATAAATAGTTTTATTTTTGGTGTATGATTCATCGAAAGGCAGTTGAAAAGGTATTGGCGATGGCTGAAAAATTTCCGGTATTGGTGTTTACTGGTCCGCGACAATCGGGGAAAACAACCCTCGCTAAAATAGCCTTTCCTGATTATCGGTATGTTTCCCTCGAAAACCCTGAAAATTTAGCCTTTGCATTGAATGATCCCAAAGGGTTTTTAGAAATTTACGATCAATTTGTTATTATTGATGAGGTGCAGAATGCCCCTGAACTTTTTTCCTACATTCAAGAAATAGTGGACAATGCTGGAAAATGTGGGCATTATATTCTCAGCGGGTCTCAGAATTTTTTGTTATTAGAGAAAATCACCCAAACACTTGCCGGAAGGATTTATTTAATGGAGCTTCTTCCCTTGAGCCACGCTGAAATTAATCAAATTAAAGAAACTGCAATTGAAGAAGAATTATTTTCGGGGTCCTATCCGCGGTTGTATAATATGAATATTGAGCCCAAAGATTTCTATCCAGGGTATATTAAAACGTACGTAGAACGAGATGTACGAACCATTCTCAATGTACAAGATATCAAGCTGTTTCGCAAATTACTTTCTTTATTGGCACATTATGCCGGTCAACAATTCAATGCTTCAGAAATTGCTAAAAAATTACATGTTGACAGTAAAACCGTTCAGCGCTGGATGTCAATTCTTGAAGCTAGTTACATTGCTTTTACACTAGAACCTTGGCATGCAAATTTATCCAAACGCGTGGTAAAAACGCCTAAATTATATTTTTATGACACGGGACTTTTATGTTATTTATTGGGAATTAAAAGCGTGGAAGAATTAAGAATTTCATCCTATAAAGGTGCTATTTTTGAGAATTATGTATTGTTGGAAATTTTAAAATCTCAACATGCCCAAGGGAATCACTTAGATATGTATTATTGGAGAGATACCAATCAAAACGAAATTGACTTATTGATTGTTGATGGACAAAAAATCCATTGTATTGAGATGAAGGCATCCTTGACGGTAAGACAAGAACATATTAAAGCACTACATTATTTGGATGACTTCATCAACAGTTACCAACTTAAACATTATTTAGTGAATTTCTTTGAGGAAAGTCAGAAAAGAAGTAATGAATTGATTCTTTCATGGAGGGATATAGAGATAAAAATAAATTAATTTTATTTTTTGTGTAACTATTTGATAAACAATATAATAAAACAAAATATTCCGAAATTACATAGGGTTTATTCCGAGATTACATAAAGAATATTCCGAAATTACATAGACTTTTTTCCGAAATTGCATAAATTGAAAACGGCTTGGTTTTAATCTATTTTTCTTGAAATATACCCCAAAAATAAATAAAAAGAAAGTCAAACGGATTCCAACATTATAAAAGGAAACGGCAAGAATTACCCTCAATGGAATCGGAAAATCTGGAGCGCTAAGATAAAAATACCCAGGGTTTTGATAGTGACGTATTGATGATTAATCTATCACGAATTAAACCGTCATAATATCTTTTTCCTTCACCTCTAGTAATTCATCTATTTTCTTGATGAATCCATTCGTGATTTGCTGAATTTGTTCTTCTGAATCCTTTGCCAAATCTTCTGATAGACCTTCACTTTTTAAGTCTTTAATCATGTCCATGGAATCTTTACGATTATTTCGGACACCTACTTTTGCGTGTTCTCCTTCCGCTTTGGCTTTTTTCACTAAATCACGTCTTCTTTCTTCTGTTAAAGGTGGAACGGCAATTAAAAGAACCTCACCATTGTTTTGCGGATTTAATCCCAAATTGGCATTCATAATGCCTTTTGCAATTTCATTCAACATGTTTTTTTCCCAAGGCTGAACAGTAATTGTTCGCGCATCCATCGTTGAAACATTGGCAACCTGCTGAATTGGCGTTGGGGAACCATAATAATCAACCATTACTCCGTTCAACATAGCAGGTGAAGCTTTTCCAGCGCGCACACGAGATAACTCATTTTCTAAATGCACAAGGGTTTTTGAATTTGAACTTTTAAACTCGTCAAAAATTAACTCTAAATCTTCAGTCATTTTTCAGCTTTTTAATTTCTTACAATTGTTCCAACTTGCTCTCCTTCAATCAATCGGCGTAAATTTCCAGGAGTATCCATGTCAAATACGATAATTGGCAAGTCATTCTCTTTACACAGCGTAAAGGCCGTCATATCCATTACTTTCAATCCTCTTGAATAAGCATCATCAAAGGTTATAAAATCAAATTTGGTGGCTGTTTTATCTTTTTCAGGATCTGCGGTATAAATTCCATCCACACGTGTTCCTTTCAATATAACATCTGCATTTATTTCAATAGCGCGAAGTGATGCAGCGGAATCGGTTGTGAAAAAGGGATTTCCAGTTCCTGCACCAAAAATAACTACACGTCCTTTTTCCAGATGCCTTACCGCCCTGCGGCGAATAAACGGTTCTGAAATTTCTTTCATTTCAATGGCCGACAATAAACGTGTTTTAACTCCCGCAGCCTCCAAAGAAGCTTGAAGAGCCATAGAATTGATCATGGTTGCTAACATGCCCATATAATCACCATGCGTCCGGTCCATTCCACCTTCTTCGGCTTGCACGCCTCTAAAGATATTACCCCCTCCTATTACAATGGCAACCTCAATTCCTAGTTCCAACACTTCTTTAATTTGAGCCGAATATTCGGCCAAACGTTCGTTATCAATACCAAATTGCTTTTTCCCCATTAAGGATTCGCCACTTAGTTTTAAAAGGATTCTTTTATAACTCATAGTTAAAATTTCGTAACAAAGATAAGATTTTCTCGAATAGAATAAAACCGTTTTACTAATTCCTTAGCGTGCGATAGAAATCTTCAATTTTTGACCTTTTACTTTTTCACCATGGATTGCTTGTAAAAGTAACTTCACCTTTGATCTTTTCACCGCTACATATGAAGTAAAATCCAAGACTGTGATCAATCCCATATCATCTTTTGACAACCCTCCTTTCTGCGATAAAAAACCGACAAAATCGATCTTGTTTATTTTATTTTTTTTGCCCCCGCTAAAATAAAGTGTAATCCACTCAGAATCAACTGGATATATTTTATCTGTCGGCATAATAAATTCCGTTGTTGGAACCTCTACATAATCAGGCACAGCCTCGCCAGTATTAACCATCAAATAAATATTGCCTTGTTTTTGAATCCGAGCAGTTCTTCCGTTTCTGTGCGTAAATGCCTCTTCGGAATGCGGATATTGAAAATGAACAACATGTTTAATTTCGGGAATATCTAATCCCCGTGAGCCCAAATCGGTACAAACCAAGGTGTGTTCACTTCCATTTCTGAATTTCAATAAAGCACGTTCCCGATCATCTTGCTCCATGCCGCCATGGTAAAACACGGCAGGATAACCATTCTCATCTAAAAATTCCACCATTTTTTCGGTGGCTTCTCTGAAATTGCAAAAAACGATTGCTTGTTCTCCCTTGAAAGAACATAAAAGTTTTAATAATCCTTCAAATTTAGCATCGGGTTTAACGGTTACTTTCCATTTTACAAAATCAGGCTCAGTGGAACGATCCAAAAAATAAAGAGTTTCAAAATCTTGAACCGGAAAGAAAGAAGGGATTTCCTGCAATTCAGTGGCAGAAACCAAGGTGACACCTTCTAATTGAACCAATTCTTGTGTAATAAAATCCAATTGGTCATAAAATCCAAATTCCAAACATTTATCGTATTCATCAATCACAAGGGATTTAACTTTTTTCAATTCGAGCCTACCTCTATCAATGTGATCACACAAACGCCCGGGGGTTCCAATAACCAAGTGACATTTCCCTTCGAGGCTTTTGCGCTCTACTTGAACCGAATGCCCTCCATAACAAGTGGTTACTTTAATCCCGGTTTTTATGGATTTGAAAACTTGTTCAATTTGAACAGCCAATTCGCGCGTTGGCGCAATAATCAATGCCTGTAATTCTAGTTTTTCGGAATCAATGCTTTCTATCAAAGGCAATAAAAACCCAACAGTTTTCCCAGAACCAGTTTGGGACAATAAAATTCTGTTTTTCTGATTGACTGTTTTCAGCATACGGTGTTGAAGTTCATTTAAATTTTCAAAACCTAAATTATGGACGTATTGCTGAAGTTGTTCGTGAGAAATTGACATGATTCTTTGAGTTACGGGCACAAAGAAACGGATTCCGCAGCGAAATCCATTATAAAACGTAATTTTGTACAAAGACAGTTGATATGCCCCATATTGTTTTAGTGGAAGATGAAACGAGCTTGCATGAGTTAATTAAACTTAATTTAGAGCTTGAAGGACATACCGTTAGCTCATTTTTTACCGGAAATGAAGCCATCAAAAACCTTGATCAAAGCGCAAAAGCAGATTTGGTGATTTTAGACATTATGTTACCGAATGTGAGTGGTCTTGATATTTGTGAGGCAATTCGGAAAAACAGTGAAGTCCCCATTCTTTTTTTGTCTGCCAAAGGAACTACTTCAGATCGAATCATTGGATTAAAAAAAGGGGGTACAGATTACCTTGTAAAACCCTTTGATTTAGAAGAATTATTACTAAAAGTTTCAATTCAAGTGCGAACACCAAAAGTAAAGCAAGAGCAAACTAAAGTAGTTGTTAATGATAAAACAGTTGATTTCGTTACCTTTGAAGTTAGGGATAAGGCGAATCAATTAGTAGCGACGCTGACCAAAAAAGAAATAGAGTTGTTACGTTTGTTTGATTCAAAAGCTGGTCAAGTAATTTCTCGCGATGAAATATTGGACTCAGTTTGGGGGCAAGATCAATTTCCTTCGAGCAGAACGGTTGATAATTTCATCGTTGGGTTTCGAAAATTATTTGAGGTTGACCAAAGAAACCCTCAATTTTTCCAATCCATTCGAGGGGTAGGATATAAATTTATAAAAGTGAATTAAAATATGGCATCTGTTTCATCAGAAAAGCAATTAAAATACGATCGGGCATACCTTCGTTTAGCCACTTCTTGGGCTGAGTTATCCCATTGCATGCGTAAAAAAGTGGGCGCAATTATTGTTAAGGACGGCATGATTATTTCGGATGGATACAATGGTACTCCTTCAGGTTTTGATAATTGTTGTGAAAATGAATTAGGGGAAACACAATGGTATGTTTTGCATGCGGAAGCGAATGCGATATTAAAAGTAGCAAAATCAACGAATAATTGCAGCGGGGCAACCTTATATTTAACGTTGTCTCCTTGTAAAGATTGTAGTAAATTGGTGATTCAATCCGGAATAAAACGAGTTGTGTTTCAAAATGGATACAAAGATCCGGAAGGAATAAATTTTTTAGTTCAAGCGGGAATAGATGTAGAACAAATTGAAAACATTGAAGATGGAGAAAAATAAATGGTGGCTTCCACTTGTGGTTTCAATTACCTTGTGCGTAGGTTTAATCTTGGGACATGTGGTTACGCGCAATGGCGTGTTTTCTGGAAATGGCTATGATGGAAACCGAATTCAAAAGCTACAAGACATCCTTAATTTGATTGATAAAAATTACGTTGATAATGTTAATCCAGATAAGGTTTTTGAGGAAAGCATCGTTGAAATGTTGCACAAACTCGACCCACATTCAAACTATATTCCAGCCAGTGAACAACAACGTGCTGCAGAAATGATAGAAGGGAAATTTGGGGGCGTTGGATTACGTTACTTTATGTTGCGTGATACTATTTGCATTACCCATGTGATAAAAGGGTCTCCCTCTGAAAAAATTGGAGTCAAGGCTGGAGATAAAATTGTTGTAATTGACGGAAAAAATGTAGCCCAAGTAAAAATTGAAACAGACAAGGTTATGTCTATGCTGAAAGGAGCGGAAGGAACCAAGGTGAATGTTCAAATTGTAAGACAAAAGAAAAAAATATCTTTCAGCATTACAAGGGGAACAATTCCGATTGAATCTGTCACATCTGCCTATTTAACAGGAAACATAGGATACATAAAAATTGAACAGTTTTCAGTAAATACGACCGAAGAATTTCGTTCAGCTGCCAACACACTCAAAGGAAAAGGGATGCAGAAACTAATTCTAGATCTTCGCAACAATGGGGGTGGAGTTTTAGGTTCTGCAACAGAAATAGCAGACGAATTTTTGAAAGACGGACAAACCATCTTAAAAACCATTGGTAAAAAAATCGGAACTAAATACTACAAAGCAACCTCTGCTGGCGAATTAGAAAACATGCCTTTGGCCATTTTAATCAATGCGAATTCAGCTTCAGCAAGTGAAATCGTTGCAGGTGCTATTCAAGACAATGATCGTGGAACTGTAGTTGGTCGCCGATCTTTTGGAAAAGGACTTGTTCAAGAAGACACCAAACTAAGAGACGGAAGTGTTATCCGTTTAACAATCGCGCGCTACTACACTCCAACTGGACGATGCATTCAGCGACCATACAACGGTAAATATGACGAATACTACCAAGATCGTGGAGGAGAAAATGATGCGGAATTATACCATCCAGATAGTACAATCTTTGTTGATTCGTTGAAATTCAAAACACCAAAAGGAAAAATCGTTTATGGAGGTGGTGGAATCATGCCGGATGTATTTGTTCCGTTTGATTCGACTGGAAACAACATGTACTATGCTGCATTGCGCATGTCTCCAGCATTTCAAGCATTTTCATTTGACTATGTAGAAAACAAACGCGCCCAATGGAAAAACGTAGATGATTTTGTCACTCGTTTTGTGGTGGATGACATGCTATTGGCTCAATTCGCAGCCTATGTGCAACGAGAGTTCAAAATTCCTTTTGATCGAACAAGCTTCATCCAAAGCAAAAAACAAATTGCTCGATTATTAAAGGCGCAGATAGCGCAACAATTATTTGATGATTTAGGCTTTTATAAAGTGTATAACGCTGAAGATAATGAGTGTGCCAAAGCATTACAGTTGTTGAAAAAGTAATTTTATTTATAAACCTGAGTTCGGTTATAAAAACGTTGTCTGAACACCTGTAAAAAGTGAGATCCGATATTGTTAAATCGGAAAATTGTCCTATTTCGATGCAAAAAAGGAAGTAGATTGCTACTTGGAGGCGAAATTGCGTATGCTAGGCTTAATTTGAAAACTTATTTCCTACTGAGTGGCTTTTCAATAATTATGAATAGAAAACCAAATAGGATAACACCCCCGTTTTTTAGTAAAAGTGTTATTGCTAGGGAATTGAATTGTATCATTGAAAAACACCAATAAATTAATATACTGGAACCTAAGTACATTCCAAATTTTTTCAAGTTATAAGGTATTGGATAATGAACTTGTCCCAAAACATAGGATAAAACCATCTGAAAAGCATAAACGATTAAGGTGGCCCAGGCACTTGCCCAATAACCATAAATTGGAATGAAAACCAAGTTAATTCCAATCGTGAGAATTGCCCCAGAAATAGCAATATAGGCCCCAAACTTTGTTTTGTTTGACAACTTATACCAAATGCTTTGATTAAAATACACCCCAAGAAAAACATTGGCAAGCAGTAATATCGGCACCACCCCAAGTCCTACCCAGTAGCTTTCGTTTTGAATAAAGTATTTCAAAATATCTATATTCAATGAAACGCCGAGAAAGATCAAACAAAGAAATGCAAGGAAATAATTCATCACTTTCACATAAATTTGATTCTTGTTTTCACTTTTATGTTGGGCGAAAAAAAAGGGTTCGGCAGCATAACGAAATGCCTGAATAATGATCGTGACCAACATCGCCAATTTGTAACAGGCACTATAAATTCCTACTTGTGCTTCCGCATGCATGAGCGAGGAAGGGTCTGTTTCATCATACAATAAATGTTTCAATAAAATTCTATCCAACGTTTCGTTAATAATTCCTGCAAAACCGGCGATTACCAATGGTGCAGCATAAAGTAGCATAGCTCGAATCAACTGTCCATTCGGTTTGAAAGAAACCTGCAGAAAATCTTTATACAACAAAACGGGTTTAATAGCAGAAGAAATTAGGTTTGCCAATAAGATATAAAACACCCCTTGTCCTGGATTATTTGGATCGAATAAAACAAGCATAAAAACTAAATTCAATAGGATATTTATGAATATAGAAGCAAAGTTAATTCCGGCAAATTGAAGCGCTTTTTCCTCTGCTCGCAACCGAGCCAAAGGCAACGCCGAAATTCCGTCCAACACAACAACAATCCCCAAAAGTAAAATGTACTCCGGATGTTCTTGAAATAATAGGGCATTTGCAATAGATTGATTGAATAAAAAAATAGACGCTACAAAAAACAAGTTAATCGCTGTGAGAATAAAAAATCCACTGGCAAATACTTCTTTTTCGTTGGTGTTTTCTTTTCGAAATCGAAAATAGGCCGTTTCCATTCCGAAGGTTAGTAAAACCACTAAAAAAGCAACCCAAGCGTACAATTCAGAAACAACTCCGTAATCTGCAGCATTGGTAAATTTGTAGGTGTATAATGGAACGAGCAGATAATTTAATAACCTACCCACAATACTTGATAGACCATAAACGGCGGTTTGTCCGGCTAATTTCCGGATAGGGTTACTCATTCCCCTTTAAAATTTGCTTTTCTTTTTTCCATAAATGCACCTGTTCCTTCTTTAAAGTCGGCAGTTCCAAAGCATTTACCAAATTCACTAATTTCCACATCGTATCCATTTACACCATCTATAAAATTGGCATTTACAGAACGAATGGCAGCTTCAATGGCTGTTCCGGAATTTTGAATAATTTTAACTGCAATTTCCTCTGCTTTTGCTAATAATTGTTCTGGTTCAACAACATAATTCACTAGTCCCCAGCTAAGCGCATCTGCTGCATTTATCATACCTGCGGTAAATACCATTTCATTGGCTTTTCCTCTTCCTACTAGTTGTGTCAAACGTTGTGTGCCGCCGTATCCCGGAATTACACCCAAAGAAACTTCGGGAAGACCCATTCTTGCATTGGTCGATGCCACACGGATGTGAGATGCCATTGCCAATTCTAAACCACCACCCAACGCAAACCCATTAATGGCAGCGATTATGGGTTTATTCATGTTTTCAATAAAACTAAATAAAAGAGCTTGACCTTCTGCCGCAAGGGTTTTTCCTTCTTCCACAGAAAAGGAAGCAAACTCCTTAATATCAGCCCCTGCTACAAATGCTTTTTCCCCCGATCCAGTAATAATTATAACTCGAATAGATTTGGAACTATTGGCAAGCGATAGACACGCATGCAACTCAGAAATAGTTTCTTTATTCAAGGCGTTTAATTGAGCTGGTCGATTTATCGTGATTATCGCTAATTGATCTTTTTCTTCAAATAGTATATTTTGGTACATAAGTGACTTTTTGGTAAAGATAAAGTTTGGATGTTAAGATTCAAGCTATTTTATCGACTTTTTGTGGCTCAATTTGCGCTATTATTTGAAAAAGTACTACCTTTGCTTCATCAAGATACAAAAGTTTATTTCCTAATTAGTTAGTTGTATGAAAAAGAAAACCTTTATTGTTCCTCATGATTTTACTCCAGTTGCAGACATCGCATTAGATCATGCCATTCGAACTGCTGCTCCGCTTGGCGCACAAGTTTATGTTTTACACGTTGTTTCTAAAAAAGAGAGCATTACAGAAGCAGAGGATAGCCTAGCCAATGTTATAAAGAATTTTGATCATTTAGGGGTTGATTTAATTCCAAGTGTGCGAATAGGAAGTATCTTTGAAGATATCGGTGATTTTGCGAAAGAGCATCAGGCTGAGTTGATTTTCATGGGAACTCATGGCGCTCACGGTTGGCAGCACATCACGGGTAGTCATGCTCTAAAAGTGGTTACAAATTCAGATGTCCCTTTTGTAATTGTACAAGAGAAAAAAATTAAGTTGGAAGGATATAAAAATATTGTTGTTCCAATGGATTTACATAAAGAAACAAAGCAAAAATTAGCCATGGTTGCAAATCTTGCTGCGTATTTTAATTCTAAGGTGCACGTAGTTACGCCGGACGAGACAGATGAATTCCTGAAACACCACGTGCAAGCTAACATTCAATTTGCTAAGAAGTTCTTTAGAGAACGCGGAGTAGAAATGGAATCTACTATTACCGCAAGAAGTGGATTTGATAAAGAAGTTGTTAAGTATGCTGTTGGAATTGATGCTGATTTAATTGCCATCATGAATATTAATAAAACTAGTTTCTTATCTGCAATTACGACAAATTATGAACAGTATATTATTACAAATGACGCTAAAATTCCTGTGTTAATTGTTAATCCAATCGAAACAACTACTTACGGGCAAAGCATCTTGTTTAGCTAAAAATAAATTAATTGATAGGAAAGGAGGGTTAATTAACGCTCCTTTTTTTGTTCCAATAAATCGAGAACAAAATCCCATTCATCAAAACGATTAAAAGCGTTATTGGGGGCAAATAAAATGGCCAATTATGGGTCGGCCACCAGTATTTAACGCCAATTATCAGCGGGTGCAACAGATTAACAAGGAGTGCCCATTTCCCCAAATGAAACCATCTTTTTGGAAAATTAGACGGAAAAACACTCGCTAAAAAGGGAAACGTCATTAATAGAATTGACAAGGCGCCGGACACAACAACTAAAACTCCTTTTTCAGACAAACCACCGTGCAGGAACAATTCTTTGTATTGAGTTTGTATGCCTAATAATAGTGATAAAGTGATGTGTATTAATCCGAATCCAAACGCGGTAAATCCGAGCAGTTTTCGGGAGGGGAATTTTTCGGACAACTGAAGTAAAGAAAATCCTAAAAATGCAGCGGCAGACCAAGCGACCGCCTTATTAAAAACAAACAAAAAATAACTTATATCTAATTGTTTACCAAAATGATAACGCACAACTGCATATCCATAAAACACTAAAAACAAGGCTAGTATTTTCTTCATTCCTGTGGATATTCGATTTTCCAAAGATACAGTCCGCAAGCTGCAACGGATTGAGAGGCTGCGCTTCTGTTTTTTTGTTCAATAATAATCGGTAAATCGGTTAACTCAATTTTTCCATTACCAATATCCACTAAAGTTCCTACGATTGACCGAACCATATTTCGCAAAAAGCGATCAGCAGCGATTTCAAAGACCCACTGTCCGTTTTCCTCAAACCAATGAGCAGCATACACGGTACAAATATGCGTCTTCACATCGGTATGCACTTTCGCAAAGGAACTAAAATCTTGTTGACCGAGCAAAAAAGCACAAGCCTGCTGCATTTTCTCTGTGTCTAACGATTTTGGGAAAAAGGTGCTTTTACCCACTAAAAACGGATTTTTTTGTTGATGGATAAAATACCGATAGGTTCTTTTAGTTGCGCTAAAACGCGCATGCATCGATGGTTCAACCTGAATGATTGATTGAACTGAAATTGCGAGTGGCAACATGCTATTCAGTTTATAAGAGAGTTGAATGGAATTAATTTCAGCAGCGATATCTAGATGAAAAAAATACTGTTTAGCATGTACACCAGCATCTGTTCGACCACAACCAACGATTGGTATTTCTTGCCCAGAAAACAATTTTTGAAGTTCTATTTCAACGGCTTCTTGCACCGAAAGCCGCCCATTTTGACGTTGCCATCCAAAAAATGGCGTTCCATCGTAGGAGATTTCAACGAAATAGCGAAAGAAATTCAAAATAAAGGCCTATTCCACCGTTACACTTTTCGCTAAGTTGCGTGGCTGATCCACGTTGCATCCTCTTAGTACTGCAATGTGGTAAGACAACAATTGAAAAGGAATAGTAGCTAATAATGGAACTAAATATTCATTGGACGCAGGAATCTCAATAATTTCATCAGCCATTTCTCTTACGAGTACATCTCCCTCGGTAACGATTGCAATAATTTTTCCTTTTCTGGCCTTAACCTCTTGAATGTTAGAAACCACTTTCTCGTAAGAATTTCCTTGCGTAGCAATTACAAAAATCGGCATGTTTTCGTCAATCAAGGCAATTGGTCCATGTTTCATTTCTGCAGCAGGATATCCTTCGGCATGAATGTAAGAAATCTCTTTTAACTTCAATGCTCCTTCTAATGCAACAGGGAACGAACTACCTCTTCCCAAGTACAATGCATTGGTAGCATCTTTATACGTTTTTGCGATTTTTTCAATGTGAGCATTTGTTTCCAAAACGCGTTTTACTTTATTTGGAATGGCTTCCAATTCAGCCAACATAGTATGTAAGACGGAAGTTGTAATCGTTCCTTTTTTGTGCGCTAATGTAAGTGCTAATAGAGTTAAAATAGTAACTTGACCTGTGAACGCTTTTGTTGATGCTACGCCTATTTCTGGTCCAGCGTGCGTATATGATCCAGCATCAGTAATACGAGAAATTGAGGAGCCAACTACGTTACAAATACCAAGAATCGTTGCGCCTTTTGATTTTGCAAGCTCCAAAGCCGCCAGGGTATCTGCTGTTTCACCTGATTGAGAGATCGCAATTACCACATCATTTTCATGAATAATTGGATTGCGGTACCTGAATTCACTTGCGTATTCAACCTCAACATTGATTCGTGCTAAATCTTCGATTAAATATTCTCCAACCAATCCAGCATGCCAAGAAGTTCCACAAGCAACGATAATCAAGCGATTGGCCTGAATCATTTTATCTTCATATTCACGTATTCCTCGCAGAGAAACCCACCCTTCGTCCGTATTTAATCTCCCTCTAAAACAATCCAAAATGGAACGAGGTTGTTCATAAATCTCTTTCAGCATGAAATGCTCATATCCTCCTTTTTCCAAGGCTTCAAGTTCTAACTCAAGCTGCTGAATGTATGGGGTTTTTTGTTGATCACCAATGTTATATAATTTGAAACCAGCTTCCAAATCAATTACGACAATTTCCTCATCTTCCATATACAACACTTGTTTGGTATATTCTACAATTGGAGTTGCGTCTGATGCTAAATAAAAATCTCCCTCAGTACCAATTCCAAGAACCAATGGGCTACTTTTTCGAGCGGCAACCAATCTGTTTGGATAATTCTTTGATATTGCTACAATGGCATACGCTCCAACCACGTGATGTAAGGCAATGCGCAAGGCTTCACCAAACCACACATTTTCTTTTTTCGAAATATTATCAATCAAATGAACCAATACCTCGGTGTCTGTTTCACTTTTAAAAACATATCCTTGACTAATTAACTCCTTGCGCAGTGAGTCATAGTTTTCAATAATGCCATTATGAATCAGTGCAATAGATCCGTCCATAGAAACATGTGGGTGTGCATTTATGTCGTTTGGCAGGCCATGCGTAGCCCATCTTGTATGACCAATACCAGCATGACCCGTCACATTAAACTGAGTAGCGTGTTCCTCTAAATTAGAAACCTTACCAGCTCGTTTATAAACAGACAAATCTCCGTCTGATAATAGGGCAACACCAGCGCTATCATATCCTCTATATTCTAGTCTTTTAAGTCCTTTTAGGACAATTGGGAAAGCTTCCTTTTTCCCGATGTAGGCAACAATTCCACACATAATTTAGTAGGTTGTGTAAGTGAGAATTAATTTAGGTTTTATTTTATTGGTCGAATTTAGTCCGTTAAAAACTAATCGTTCCGCTGAATTGATAAAGTAGCGTGGAGAAATTACTAAACCTGTGTTTTCTAATTCTCCTTTTGTGAGCGCTTGTACGTAATCACGAATATTCACAAAAAATTGTTTTTTAAAGTCGCTGTATTCTCCAAGAGTAGATAAACTCGTGTAGTAGTTATCTGTGCTTTTCAACTTTGTAGAGACGGAGACGGCACTGCCTGGCTTGTATCTGTATCCAGTTTGATATTGAATTGGCAAAGATAATTCAGCGCGATGAATAACTATATTTTTGGGTAGGTTCACTAACCCGGGTATTTTCACAATTGCACGGTGTTTAAATGCTTGTGCATAAAACTCAGTTTGGCCAAGCACATTGTTCTGGATAACAGCAGTTACATTAGGGCTTGTATTAATGGAAACATTGGTGAAATCTGCGCAACTGGCATTCAATAATAAATCATACGACTTGTAA
>CAMAQX010000031.1 GCA_945860455.1 Lishizhenia tianjinensis | reverse complement strand
ACTCGTTAAAGATTGAGCAACCAACTGAAAAGAAAACAATATTGCGAAAACAAAAAATGATAATCTCATGGATAACTTTTGGGTTGAAGGTACAAAATTTTTCAGTTTTAGCGATTATTTTTCAGTTCGGAATCGTTCTTCGAAACGTTTTTCCTGATCTTCTTTCAATTTAGCTAGATCTGATGGAATCTGTCGCTTCCAACGCTTGTGCGACCACAACCAATAACTGGGATTTTGTTCGATTTCTTGCTCCAACAAGCGCGTATGCCACTCCGTCAGCTCTCCATAATTCAACTCAATCAATGGCTTTTCAAACAGGATTAGTTTGAGCGAATAATACCCTCGTTTTACCTTTCGAATTGAAAAAAACACCGGAGTAAACTGGTATTCATGCGCCATAAATTCAGAACCAAATAATACAGCGGTAGATTGATTTAAAAAAGTGGTCCAATATGCATTTTCACTTGATCCCGGAGATTGATCAGACAAGGTCAATATAGCTTTCGGAGTCTCACCATCGTTCAATGCATCTTTATAATTTCCTGAATGAACTACCTGCAGTCCAAAACGTGATCTTCTTTTGTTAACGGATTTATCCCAAAATGAATTTGTTAGCGGCATCCCAATACCAATAGTCTTAAAAGGAGATAAAAAAGCCAAACTTGTTATCATCCATTCCCAATTTCCATAATGCCCGGAAATCAGTAAAACACTATTATTTTTTGAAATTAAATCTTTCAGAACATCCGGATTTTCGACAACCAATCTTTTTTGAAGTTCCTTTTTTGAAATGGTTAAGTTTTTTATTCCTTCGACAATTAAATCTGAAAAATGCCTGTAAAAATGATTTCTCAATCGGTTTAATTGCTGAATAGAAAGGTCTGGAAAAGAAAACTTTAAGTTTCTTTCAATTACTTTTTTTCGATAAGGAAAAACGGTTATAAACAGAAGATAGAAAAAATCACTTAATAAATAAAGCAACCTCAAAGGAAGATACGATAATATTAAAATCAAGCCAAACAATAGTTTGTTCATTCGGTTGGATATTTAGTTTTCCATCGCTCTTGAATAAATTGTTCTACTTCTTTTTCCTTTGGACTACTTCCTGCTTGAAAAAACGAAGTGTTTATTAATTCATCGGGCATGAATTCTTGCTGGACAAAATTACCTGGAAAATCATGGGAATATTGATATTCAGCACCATACCCGAGCTCTTTCATTAATTTTGAGGGAGCATTCCTGAGGTGTAAAGGAACCGCTAAATTTCCTGTTTCTCGAACCAATAACTGAGCATTATTTATTGCCATATAAGCAGCATTTCCTTTCGATGAACTTGCTAAATAAATGGTACATTGTGCCAATATTATCCTAGATTCAGGCCATCCAATCATTTCAACTGCTTGAAAACAATTTGTTGCCAAAAGTAGCGCATTGGGATTAGCCAAACCAATATCTTCGGATGCAAGAATTAACAATCTTCTCGCAATAAATTTTGGATCTTCCCCACCTTCAACCATGCGAGCCAACCAATAAATAGCAGCATTTGGATCACTACCTCTAACAGACTTAATAAATGCCGAAATAATATCATAATGTTGCTCACCATCTTTATCATAGCGAGAAAATGATTCCGTTGCGATAGATTTGGTTAATTCATTTGTTATAATTACTGGTTTACTCTCCGGAATAGAATTTACGATTAACTCAAATAAATTAAGCAACTTTCTTCCATCCCCCCCAGAAATTGCGAGTAAGGCATTTATTTCTTTCAATTCAACAGCACGCCCACGTATGACTGTATCGGTGGCAATAGCTTTTTCTAATAATGTTGTTAAATCGTCTTTGGTGTGATCCTTTAACGTATAAACCTGGCAACGAGAAAGTAAGGCGGAAATCACTTCAAACGAAGGGTTTTCTGTTGTCGCCCCAATCAGTGTTATCGTTCCTTTCTCAACTGCTCCTAAAACAGAATCTTGTTGAGACTTGGAAAAGCGATGTATTTCGTCAATAAATAAAATCGGTCTTTTTTCTTGAAAGAATCCATTATTTCCCTCTGCTTTTGATATTATTTCACGTACATCCTTTACCCCCGCAGAAATAGCAGACAAACCATAAAACGGACGTTTTAACTCATCCGCTAACAGTTTTGCAAGGGTTGTTTTACCAACGCCCGGTGGTCCCCATAGAATAATAGATGGAATAATTCCTGCGTCTAATGCCCGTTTGATTGGACCATCCGTCCCGATTAAATGAACTTGCCCTACGTAGTCCTCAATAGTTTTTGGACGCATTCTTTCAGCGAGGGGAATGTTATCAAATGACATATTACAAATTTACTTCCTTTTTCATTAGCCCAACCTATTTTGAAAGCTAAAACCTAAAATCGAAAATGAAATACAATTTTACTTAATCACGTTATTTTTTTTTCATATATTTGGTGCTCCAATTAAAAAAACAACTATGAAAAAACTTTTACTTTCTTCTTTAGTGATTTGTGCTGGTATTTTTAATACTCAAGCACAAACATGTACTCCAGGTGCAAACTTTGCTGATTCAACCTATGGTGCTTGGCCGGACACAGTTCAAAATTTCCCTGCTGGTTTGACGAATGTTTTCTATTCGACAGACTTAAATTTCAAAGTTCCTGCTACTGTTATTGATGCATTAGATCCATCTGGACAATTTGTTGGTTCTCCAATTCAATCTTTCACAGTTACTGGTGTTGATGGTTTACCTGCTGGATTGAATTATGCTTGTAACATATCAAACTGCACATTTAATGGAGGTGCAAATGGTTGTGCAAATTTATATGGAACAACTGCAACTGCCGGAACATATAGCCTTACAATTAATATTGATGCAACTGTAATAATCACATTGGTACCGGGATTTCCTCCAACTCCTGTGACACAAGGAACAACATTTGATGGTTATAAAGTTGTAATTGGTGTTGCTGGTAATATTGAGCAAGTTATTGCACCTGTCACGGTTTCTCCAAATCCTGCAATGAATGAATTGAATATTAATGGAATTTCTCCTTCTATGAAAGCATCAACAATTTCGATTACAAACATTGAAGGAAAAGTTGTTGCATCCAAATCAGTTTCTTCATCTGCTGCTCAATCTTTTGATTTATCATCAATGAAAGCTGGTATTTACTTTGTGAATGTTTACCATACAAGTGGAGTTGAAACAGTTAAATTCATCAAAGAATAAAAATATTCTATAGATTAGAAGGGAGCCATTCAGCTCCCTTTTTTTGCTTAAAAAAGTGAGGATTGAGTTGATTTTGGCGTAAATGGAAATTTAGCTTCCGATGATTGGGATTGTCCATTTGCTGAAAAGGATTTGAGAATTGGTATTAAAAATCACTCCATAATGGAAGCACAAGATGAAAGTTTTGGATTTCATTCTAGTCTATTACCAAATAATGGGGCATTGTAAGATTTCTTATACCATGGAAGAAAATCAACTACTCTTTTTGAAAGTAATGGTAACGAAAAAAATATTACATCAACCTTCGATCTAGAAAATGAAAATCCACATGAAGTTCAACAATTTGGTTGGTAGGCATTTTTGAATAACTTTATAATGTACGCTGAACTTCAATATTAAAATCTCTATCAATGAATTACAACTACAGAAAAGCCACAATCGATGAAATTACTCCCATTTGGAAGATTTTACAAGACGCCATTTTACGCCGAAAAAAAGACGGAAGTAATCAATGGCAAGATGGTTATCCAAATCCAAAATCTGTGCAAAATGACATTGAAAAAGGAATTGGTTTTGTATTAACAGAAAATGACTCAATCATTGGATATTCAGCTGTTTTGATCAATGATGAACCAGAATATGCAAACATCAATGGAAAATGGTTTACGAATCGTGATTTTGTCGTTTTTCACCGTGTGGCAATTGTAGAAACTCATTTAGGAAAAGGAATGGCAAAACTTCTTTTCAAATATATTGAGGCATTTGCTCTAGAAAACAAAATTTACAGCGTCAAAGCTGATACAAATTTTGATAATGGCGCCATGTTGAGCCTTTTTGAAAAATTAGGCTACGTGTATTGCGGAGAAGTGCATTTCAGAGGAAGTCCACGAAAAGCGTTTGAAAAGGTTTTGGAGAAAACTTAATCAAACAACTTTAGAAAAATTCCATCCAACCAAATCAAGTTTCTTCTTACCTTGCAAGAATGATCAACAATTTATTGCATGTAAATAGACCTGAACCTATCAAATCAGGAATTGAAATAGGAACTTTTACACGAGAATCAGATATCCCAGAAACCATAGAGACATTACTTGCAGGTGAACAAATTTTAATTGAAGAATTTTACAGCAATGGATTATATTTACTGCGAGAATTAACAACTTATCTCAAAAATACGCTACCCAATGAATCTTATCTCGAACAACGAGCATTTCGTGCGGAGTTTAGAAAATTATCCAATCTAATTTTAATCCATGTCAAAGGTCATAAGCTAATTGTTCGAAAAGCTCCAGTAATTGGATGGTTAGAGAAATTATATCCTAATTTGAAAGACTTTTTACTGCCTCTTCCGCAAATTCAAGGATTGAATAGTGCATGGCAATGGTATAAAAACGGAATCAATATTCCAGTTTTACGCAATAAAATACACCCTTACTATGGCGTTTATTTCCCCACTCGTTTTGAGCATTTAATTCTTTTTGACAATTGGTTAAAACGTTACCAAGGTCCTAAAAAAACGGCAATTGATATCGGAATTGGAAGTGGTGTACTTTCTTTTATGATGGTGCAACATGGATTTCAAAAATCATTTGGAACGGATACCAATCCCAATGCGATTATTGGTTTGACAGCATCTATGGAGGGAACAAAATCAGCGCGAAAAATAGAAATTGATTTTGGACACTTATTTGGTAAATGGGAGAAACCGACAGAATTGATAGTATTTAATCCGCCTTGGCTGCCTGCTACACAAGAATTGAATCTCCTCGATGAAGCAATCTACTACAACGAAAAACTCTTTCCAGATTTCTTTGAAGCAGCTCAAAAACACCTTCTTCCTGAAGGAAAAATCGTGATTCTTTTTTCCAATTTAGCGCAAATCACGCAGGTAACTTCAGAACATCCAATCGAAAAAGAACTTCTTTCTGGTGTGCGTTTTGTATTGGAAAAATGTCTAAAAAAATCTGTGAAAGAAGCCTCTGAAAAGACAAACAGAAACCAACACTGGAGAGGCGAAGAAGAAGTGGAATTGTGGGTCTTGAAGCTGCAACAATCGAATGATGTAAGAAGTTGAAATTAAAGAAAGAAATTTTCACTAATTCACTAAAGAAAGTAGTAGAAAATTCGTTTTAAAATCAAATCCTTTACTTCAAAATTCAATTTTCTATCTATTGAAAAACAGTTGAAAACCAATTTTCATTCCTAAATTCGATCCCCCATATTTAGATCCATTAGTATAGAAATTATAATAAAGTGCTGGATCAAGTGCTATATTATCCGTTAGGAAAATAGTATATCCCATATCAAGCTCAGTATTCAACCCTGAAGTTTTAGTTGTTACACCTGCAACATCAAATGAGGATCTTCCATATCCTACTTGTAATTGACTATAGAAATTCCCTTTATAATATGCTCTCATGAAAGGTGCCACTGAAAAAGATGAGCCACCTTTAAAAGAATTAAAAGACATTGATGCTCCTATGGCCATATTATCAACAATAAAAAAACCCACTTTAGGCGAGAAATTCAAATCCGAAGATGCTTTTTCACGAGATGGAAATTTATAGTTAAAATAAGCATCCCCACCAAGCATAACTGTACCCTGCTCGATTTGACTAAATAAAGAGGAGGTGGATAATGCGATAATTCCAACAAGAGCGATAATTTTCTTTTTCATTGTTATGTTTTTAGTAAAAATACAAAAAAAATAAAGCTCAATTGATTGAAATATAAATGCTTTTTAGGTAGTTACTGTTAATAATTAGTTTTGATTCAATTTCCTTACCATCGTTAAAATGGTGGCTAATGCTACTGTTTCACCAGTTTCATCATACACATCAACCAGGAACTTCACAATTCCTTTTGCGATATCCTCTTCCGATTTTTTTTCTTGATCAATCTTCTCCTTTACCGTGAATCTAACTCCCAAGGTAGCACCTGGGTAAACTGGTTTTGTAAATCGAGCTTCATCCAATCCATAATTCAAAAGAACAGGTCCTTTTTTTGGATCCACAAATAATCCTGCAGCCTTAGATAAAACAAAATATCCATGAGCCACTCTTCGCTCAAAAATAGTTCCTTCTAGCGATGTTGCGTCCATGTGAGCATAAAAATTATCTCCTGAAACATTCGCAAAATTAACTATGTCCGCATCCGAAACTGTATGCTTGTGGGTGAAAACCGTTTCACCAATTTCTAGTTCTTCAAAATGCTTACGAAACACATGTGGATTTGCTTCAGGCATTGCTGCACCCACTTGAAATTGTTTGGTGATTGCAGTTATCGTGCTTGGATGACCTTGAATTGCCGTTCTTTGAAGATAATGTAAGACACCTCTTTTTCCGCCCATTTCTTCACCTCCACCCGCTCTTCCAGGTCCACCGTGCGTTAATAATGGCATAGGTGAACCATGACCAGTACTTTCTTTTGCGCAATCTTTATTTAATACAAGTATTCTACCATGCAAAGATGCAGCTCCCAAGACATATTCAATCGCTTCATTATTATCCGGAGTTACGATTGAAGACACCAACGAGCCTTTACCCATTTTAGCCAATTGAATTGCTTCCTCTAATGACTTATATGGCATTATGGTTGAAACAGGACCAAACGCTTCGATTTCATGACAAGCGGTTTGGGTAAATGGATTCGTGTTTCTAAATAAAATGGGAGAGAAAAACGCCCCTTTTTGTTTATCCGCTCCAATCACTTCAAATTCATCCAAATTACCAAAAACAATTTCTTGAGATTGTTTCAATAAATCAACGCTCGACCGAACACGTTCTACTTGCAATTGAGTCGCCAATGCACCCATACGCACCCCTTCAGCACTAGGGTCTCCAATTTTTGTAGTTGCCAATCGAGCAGAAATTGCACCTTGTACTTCCTCCAATAAGTCTTCTGGGACAATTATCCTTCGAACCGCAGTACATTTTTGACCCGCTTTAATAATTATTTCCTTAACCGTTTCTTTAATAAATAAATCAAATTCCTCCGTTCCAGGAATCGCTTTTTGACCTAAAATAGTTGCGTTTAATGAATCAGCTTCCAAATTAAAGGCTACACTTTCCGATAAAACTCGAGGATGAGCTTTCAGCATTTGACCCGTAAAAGCGCTCCCCGTAAACGTTACAACATCCTGTGTTTCGACATGATCAATCAACCCTCGTCCTAATCCACAAATTAATTGAAGGGCTCCTTCAGGTAATATTTTAGAATCAATAATATCTCTAACCATTACTTCAGTTAGGTAACAAGTATATTCAGAAGGTTTTACCACCGCTGGAACACCTGCCATTAAATTCACCGCGATTTTCTCTAACATTCCCCAAATAGGAAAATTAAATGCATTGATATGAATGGCCACACCTTCCTTGGGAACCATGATATGGTGACCAATGAACGTTCCATTTTTCGACAAAGGGGCCGCTACTCCATCCACATAAAAAGGTGAATCTGGAAATTGACGTCTCAATGACGCATTTGCAAATAAATTACCAATTCCACCCTCAATATCAATCCATGAATCTACACGAGTGGCACCCGACCAGGCACTCACTTCATAATATTTTTCTTTTCTTTCCATTAGAAATAGTGCGAGTGCTTTGAGCATTCGGCCACGTTCTTGAAAAGTCATTTTTCTTAATTTCGCGCCACCAATCAGTCGGCCATAGGAAAGCACACCCTCAAAATCTAACCCTTTACTTGAAACTTCACCAAGTATTTCACCTGTAATGGCATGATGTAGAACGGTTTCTGTATCAACACCATCTACCCATTGACCTTGAATGTAATTTTGAAAACGTTTCATAACTGAATATTAATTTGGAAATAACCAGCGAAATAAATCGTTGAAATTTGCATAAACCACCAAAGTAAGTAACAATATCATACCTGCATACTGAGCATATTCAAGTACTTTTTTGTTTGGTTCTCTTCCTGTAATCATTTCATAAATCAAGAAAACCACATGTCCACCATCCAAAGCCGGAATAGGAAGTATATTCATAAATGCAAGAATAATGGAAAGAAAAGCTGTGGTTAGCCAAAACTGTTGCCAATCCCACATGGGAGGAAACATATTACCAATTGCAGCAAAACCGCCCATTTGACCTGCACCTTTTTTGGTAAACAAGAACTTAAATTGTGAAACGTAATCTCCCAAGGTATTCACTCCAGTTATCATCCCCACTGAAATACTCTCGCCTAGACTGTAATTCACTTTTTTGATAGCTACTGAATCAACAAAACCTGTAGATTTTGGGGCAAAACCAATTGTGCCATCCACTTTAACCAATGCCTTTAATGAGATTGTGCCCCTATTTCGAAGCACTTTTATTTCAGTTAATTTTCCTTTGTTCAGATACAATGCCGATTGGATTTCATCAAAATACTCTATGGACTTTTTATCGATCAAAATAATTTTATCTCCTTTTTTTAAGCCTGCTTTTGAAGCTCCGGTATTTGCTATAACTGAATCAACATAAGTAGATTTGTGTCTCATCGAAAATAACGGGAAGGCTCCTTCCTGAAAAAGTATTTTCCCGAAATCATCTGGTAATTCTACTTGCTGTTTAGATCCATTGGGATGTTGAACAGTTAACACTTTCGCATCACGCAATAAAACCTCTTTATTTAGTTCGTTTGGGCTAATTACTGGATTTCCGTCTACTTCAATAATATTATCTCCAGATTGGATATTGTATTTAGCTAAATAGGCATGAACAGCCAAGCCATGTTTTATATCGCTCGCTTTGATTTCCTCTTTCCCCCAAAAAAATACAACTCCGATGTAAATTAAAAAACCCAATACCAAATTCACAGTAACACCACCCACCATGATTATCAATCGTTGCCAAGCTGGTTTGGATCGAAATTCCCAAGATTCAGCTGGTTTATCCAATTGCTCTTTATCCATTGATTCATCAATCATTCCGGCAATCTTCACATATCCCCCCAATGGCAACCAACCCAAGCCCCATTCAGTATTGTTTGGTTCTGATTCCCAATCTTTAGGAGACTCTTTGGATAACCATGAAAAAACTCGTTTGCCTTTCAATTTCTTTGTACGAAACAATGAAAACCAAGGATTAAAAAACAAATAAAATTTTTCTACCCTCGTCTTGAACAATCTGGCAGGTAAAAAATGTCCCAATTCATGCAATGTTACAAGAATAGCAAGTGATAAAAAAAGTTGTGCGGCTTTAATCCAAAATTCCATAAGGTGATTATTTTAAGGTAACAAATATAGTTTTTTACTTCGAATTGTCTGATTTATCATCAGGATAATAGCCTTGCTGAATGAAATATTCAATCATGGCTTCTTTAATCAAATGCTGTTGCTGTTGGTGATTTAATGGTGGTAGGTTCTTAGACAATGTAAAATGTGGCCATTGATCTTTGTCTCGGCCTTCAAAAACATAGTATCCATAAGGTTCAAGCAAGGTACAAATTGCCACATGCAGCAAATCTGTTTTTTCGCTTTTTGAGAACTCTTTATAACCAATACCTAATTCATTCACACCAATTAAAAAAAGCATAGATTGAACATCCATACCTCCTCCAAAAGCTGATTCTACGTGTGTTTTAACTTGCTGAAAACGCAATTCTACTTCATGATCCATAATTACAAAAGTACTTCAGAAATGGAAGAATTACACCATTTATTTGAAGGTTAACAAAATTTGCAATTATCACTTAGCTGTTTAGATTAAAATCTATCTACTGATTTTGTAAGTCTGTAAAATTCTTGGTAATAGCTAAACGTATTAAGTAACTATCGTTTTTTATCAATGAGGAAGAATAATTTTTCTCTAGAATTCGATACTTCAAAAATTTACTATAAGAGTCATTTCTTCCAAACTTATAAAAACAAACATCTCTATTTTTCCAACTACCAAATGAATAGGTGATTAGTAAAAACACAGCCTGTAAATGCATAAATTTAATTTGTAAAACTCAATTTTTTATTGAATTGAACAAGATTGATTACCTTTATAATCAAATGATTTTAGTTACCGGTGGAACAGGTTTGGTTGGAAGTCATCTTTTGGTTGAATTATCGAAGGATAGTGACTCTATAAGAGCAGTCTATAGAACTAAAAGCAAAATTGAGTTTACTAGACAAATTTTTCGATATTACTTGGGTGACAGTTGGGAAAAAAATTGGAACAAAATAGAGTGGTTTGAAGCAGATTTATTAGATGCTGAACGATTAAAAATTGCTTTTACTGGAATTACAAATGTTTATCACACAGCTGGATATGTGTCATTTCATTCAGGAGACTTTAAACAATGCATCATTCACAATCGCTATGGCACAGCCAATATTGTGAACCTTTGTTTAGCTAATCCAATAGAAAAACTAGCCTATGTCAGTTCAACTGCTGCCGTGGGAGGCGAAGAGAATACACCAATAACAGAGGCAGATAAATGGAAAAAAACACCTCAAACAAGTGGATATTCGATCAGTAAATATTTGGCAGAAAAAGAAGTTTGGAGAGGAATTGAAGAAGGATTAAATGCTGTAATTATTAATCCCTGTGTAATTTTAGGCCCAGGTAATTGGAATGACTCATCCTTAACTATTTTCAAAACGACTACAAAAGGATTACGTTATTTTCCCACAGGATCAAACGCGACTGTGGATGTTCGTGATGTAGCGATTTGCTTAAAAAAACTTATGCAATCAACACTAATCAATGAACGATTTTTATGCATTGGAAGCAATCAATCGATTCAACAATTATTGTATACAATTTCAGATCATTCAAATGTTAACCGACCAATAAAATCTATTTCTAAAAAGTTAGTTCGATTATTATCACTCGTATCATCACCCATTTTTAAAATTTTCGGAAAAAAACCTTTATTATCAAAGGATGCGATAAATTCAGCTTATAAAAATTTATCTTATACCATTGAAAAATTGAACGGTGCAATAAATCATTCATTTTACACATTAGAAGAAACAATAGAAAATTCAATTCGTGGGAGAATACAATGAACTCGATGATTAATTTTTTGTTAATGACTTATGAAAATAATTCAAAATAAATATCTGATTGCGATTCTAATCATTTTTCACATGGTAGGATTGGTTGGGATTATGTTGCCCAATTTCAAGGATCTGATTCTCTCGCTTTCCTTTCTCAATTTACTTCTAGCATTTGTGGTAATCCTGCTAGGAGAAGACGAAAGTAAGCCCATATTGATGAAATTTCTACTTATTGCTTTTGTAATTGGATTGACAGTTGAGTTAATTGGCGTTCACACAGGATTACTCTTTGGCGATTACAAGTACGGATTTAATTTGGGACCTAAATTGTGGGACGTACCCCTTGTGATTGGAATAAATTGGGGAGTACTGACGGTAACTGCTGCATCTGTTACTCATTCACTAAAGTTACCACACACACTAAAAATCATTTTAAACGCAATTATTCTTGTCATTTTTGACTTTGTAATGGAGCCAGTGGCAATGAAAAGTGATTTTTGGTCTTGGAATAACAATTCTATCCCATTTTTCAATTATGTTTGTTGGCTTTTTATTGCGGTGATTTTGCAACTTATTTATTTTGCCATGCGTAAACCGAATTCGAACAAAGTATTTAATGCATTGTTTTTTATTCAGTTCATATTTTTTATTATTCTAAACTTTCGATGATGTATTGGTGGGGACCTTTTGTTTTATTAGCGACATTTTTTGGAATGGAATTCATGGCTTGGGCTACACATAAATTTGTGATGCATGGTTTCATGTGGCATTTTCACGCTGATCACCATGTGGAAGAACCAGGTTTTTTCGAGCGTAACGATGTTTTTTTCCTTATTTATGCAATTCCTTCGTGGTTATGTATTATGTTAGGAATGATGAATGAAGCATATCTTCCTGTTTGGATAGGATTTGGAATTGCCGCTTACGGTTTTGCTTACTTCTTAGTTCATGACGTTTATATCCACAGAAGATTCAAATGGCTGCGTAATATCGACAATGCTTATTTTACTGCAATTCGCAAGGCACACAAAGTTCATCACAAACATCAAGGAAAAGAACAGGGTGAATGTTTTGGAATGTTAGTCGTACCTCCTAAGTATTTTCAAGAAGCGAAAAAGGCCTTTCAAAATAAGAATGCTAAATGAGTTTGTATTTTTGGACACTTGTTTTGGCGTTTGCAGGTCCATTTTGTTTGAGTTTTGATAAAAAAGTTAGCTATTTTAAACAATGGAAATACGTTTTTCCTGCAATCATTTTAATTGGAGTTGTTTTCGTGATTTGGGATGAGTACTTTACGATGCGCGGCATTTGGGGATTCACACCTGCATATATTCAAGAGATTTATTTAGGACATTTACCTCTTGAGGAAGTATTGTTTTTTCTAATTGTGCCCTATAATTGTGTATTTGTTTATGTTGTATTGAATACTTACTTCCCTAATGTCACCCTTACCAAAACAAGTAAGTTATTCGCATTCTATTTTGTATTATCAGGATTTATATTCTCCACCTGGTTTTTAGACAATTGGTATACGAGTATTGCGTGTGGGACTAGTGCAATATTAACCGTAGGACTTTATTTTATTTTCAAAGTTCGTTGGTACGAGCGATTTGTATTTGCTTATTTAGTAGCACTTATTCCATTTCTCATTGTAAATGGTATTTTAACAGGAATGTTTACTGAAAATCCGGTGGTTTGGTATAATGCAAGCCACATTATGGGGATTCGTATTGGTACAATTCCATTTGAAGATTTGTATTACAACTATTGTCTATTTCTTCCGATTATTGGGTTGTATGAATGGATAAAAAATAGAAGCTCTATGACTAACGAACATAAATAATTTTCTTTGTTTCGAAAAAGTCCTCGTTAAACCAATCTGAAATTGAATAGGTGCGAATGTGCTTTTTTATTTTGGATAATTCGTCCGTTAAATCTCCGCCTTTTAGGCAAATCCAACCATTGGCAAGTTCATTATTATTTTGAGGATTTAACTTGTCTTTAGTCCAAAAAAGTAAATCATCAAGGGGAGCAACAGCTCTTGATAGAATAAAATCAAATTTCCCTGGAATTTTCTCCACGCGTTCATGAATTCCCGAAACGTTTGTTAATCCTAGGGATTCAGCAACTCCATTGACTACCTTTATTTTTTTTCCAATTGAATCCACTAAAACAAACTGAGCCTCAGGAAAAAGAATAGCTAAGGGAATACCAGGGAAACCTCCTCCCGTTCCAATATCAAGAATTTGCGTACCGGATTGAAAATCAATTATTTTTGAAATAGACAAAGAATGCAAAACATGGTGTAGGTAAAAATTATATTCGTCTTTTCTGGAAATCACATTAATTTGAGCGTTCCATTCTTGATATAACCCCTTTAATAATTCGAATTGATTCAGTTGTTTTTCAGTTAAATCTGGAAAGTATCTAGAAATTAAATGAGAGTCCATTCTTAAATAGAATCTTTTGTTTTTTCCATCATATTTGCTAGAAAATCGCGTGCTCTAAAAAGCTGAGCTTTTACTGTTCCTAGTGGCAATTGTAATTCTTCAGCTATTTCCTCATAACTCAATTCATCAAAATACCTTTTTTCTACTAAAACACGGTAACGCGGTTTTAATTTACTCACCAACATACGCATGTGAACGACTTTTTGTCCATAAATCACAGTTTCCTCCGGATTCATCGTATTTGATCTAGCGTCAATCTGAATACGTTCTCCGTAATCATTGGTATATCCAGAATCCATTGAGGTAACCTGAATCCTTTTCTTACGAATAAAATCAATTGAGTTATTCGATGCTATTTTGTACAACCATGTCGAAAACGCAAAACTTGGAGAGTACTGATCTAATCTACTAAATGCTTTACCAAATGCTTCAATGGTCAAATCATCTGCATCATCAGCATTTCGAACCATTTTTAACATCATAAAATAGATTGAATCTCGGTATCGATCCATCAAATCAGCATAAGCGGATTGTTTTCCCAACCGAGCAGCTTCAACTAATTCTAAATCTTGCTTTGCGCGTTCCGATAAATGTTGGTTTTCTACCATTTAGTATTCCTCTTTTGTTCAGTAAGATAGAATAAAATAGGGGTTATTACGGCATAAAAAACATCCCAAAATGGCAATAAAAAAACAAAATTCTTTTCTTGGAGCTTGATTAAACATTTTCCTTGAATCCACCATTTTAAAAGAAACACTATCCCGAATAAAATCCCACTTATTATTCTGAAATCCAATTTAAACACCAAAATAACAAAGGAAATCCACGTCAAAAGCAATGATACTGGATATATTCCTAACAACAACTTTTTAATAACCTCGTATTGATTAGATGTAGTGTAATGTCTTGACTTCTGTCTCACCCATCGTTTCCACGAAGGAGCAGCAGGGGAAAAGCAGAATGTTTCAGGATCAATATTGATGGTGTAATTTGATTTTTGAGCGACTTGTTGTATAAATAAATCATCATCTCCCGATGGTAACCCGTAATGGGACTTGAATCCACTCACTGAGTTAAAGACTGTTTTTGTGTATCCCAAATTCCTTCCTACCCCCATGTATGGCAATTTTGAGAGCGCCATAGAAAGGTAATTTACTCCAATCCAAGCTGCATCAAATCGAATCAATTTATTTAAAAATCCTTTTTGCTTAGTAAAAGGTCCATAACCCATTACAATTTGCTTAGAAGTAGAAAAAGAACCAGCCATTTTTTGCAACCATTGATGACTTGATGGCTTACAATCTGCATCCGTTAATAAAATGTGTTCGTATTTAGCCCCTTTGATTGCCAACGTAATGGGGAATTTTTTTCCAGCTCTCAGGTGTTTATTTTTAGGAATATCAATTACCCTAAGATTTTTATATTGTTGTTGAAAAGCAATTAGTAACCAATTACTATCATCTATTGATTGATGGTTCACTACAATTACTTCAAACTCTGGATAATCTTGACTCAATATCATGGGGAGATTTTCATATAAATTATCCGATTCATCCCGCGCTGCAATAATTATACTTACTGGAAAAAGCGATTGTTCTTGTTGTTTCGGGTGAAAAAAAGCCAGTCGACGAAATATGAATAACAAATATAAAAATTGAATAAATCCAGCGACACACAATACTAAAAAGCAGTAAGTGAAAAATTCAAAACCAAAATGAGGTAAATAAGATAGCATAATTTATATCGAATACAAAGTTCGTCTTCAAAC
>CAMAQX010000030.1 GCA_945860455.1 Lishizhenia tianjinensis | reverse complement strand
AGCCAGTAGCCCCAACGGTATTGTGTTATGAAACGGCTACTTGGAATCCAACAACATGCGTTTGGGATGTAACGGGCACTCAGCCAGTAGCCCCAACGGTATTGTGTTATGAAACTGCAACGTGGAATCCAACAACATGCGTTTGGGATATTACTGGAACAGTCCCATTAGTTTCTATTTTTTCTACATTGAGTACAATTAATATGTTGGGGTCTTCGGACCTTTCTGCAATTGGTTCTCCTTCAGGAGGAACTTACAGTTGGAGTCCAGCATCTTCATTAAATTCAAGTACTAGTCCAAGTGTTACAGCCACACCGAATACAACAACGACGTATACAGTAACTTATGATATAGGTAACGGATGCACTGCAACAAATACAACAACTATTATAGTTAATCCTCTTACCGTTTCGGTAAACAGTACGACAATTTGTGGTGGAGATAACGCCACATTAACTGCTACCCCAAGTGTTCTGGGAGGAACGTATTTATGGTCTCCGGGTGGAGCGACAACTTCGAGCATTACCGTAAATCCAACAACTAATATTGTTTATTCTGTAATTTACACATTAAACGGTGTTTCTTCTCCCTCATCCCAAGGTACAATTACGGTAAATCCAACGCCGATAGTAACAGTAAACAATCCAACGATATGTTTTGGTTCAAACGTTAGTTTAACAGCTGTTGGAAATCCGAACGGTGGAACATATTTATGGTCACCTGGAGGACAAACAACAGCCTCAATTACAGTAAATCCAACTACAACTGCAAGCTATTCGGTGAGTTATACTTTAAATGGGTGTATTGGGACTGCATCTAGCAATGTCACGGTAAATTCGAGTCTAACAGTTTCCGTTGCTGGTACAACAATCTGCGCCGGACAAAATGCGACATTAACAGCAACACCATCAGCAGCTGGTGGAACTTATTTATGGAATAATTCTCAGCAAACGAATTCAATATCAATAAATCCCATAGTAACGACATCATATACAGTTATGTATTCACTTAATGGCTGCAATGCAACAGGCACGGGAGTAGTAACTGTAAATCCAATTCCAACAGTTGTATTGAGTAATGCTACAATTTGTGCTGGTGACAATACAACATTAACCGCAACTGGATCCCCGGCAGGAGGCACGTATGCTTGGACTGGATCTGCTAATACGGCATCAACTTTAACAATTTCTCCAGTTTCTACTACAACTTATTCAGTTACGAATACCGTAAATGGGTGTACAAGCAGTGCAGCAACAGGAATTGTAACAGTAAATCCGATTCCAACAGTTACTGTTTCAAACCCATCAATATGTGAGGGACAAAGTGCTATAATTTCTGCTACCCCTTCACAAAATGGTGGAACTTATTTATGGACACCAACAGGACAAACAGCTTCAAGTATTCAAGTAACACCAAATGCAACAACTACCTATGGTGTCCAATATGTTTTAAATGGATGTACAAGTGCAATCGCAACGAGTACGGTTACGGTAAATACTATTCCATTGGTTACTTTTGATGCAGACCAACTTACAGGATGTGCACCATTGAGTGTGAATTTTACTAATACTTCTGCCAGCGCAGGATCGTCAAGCAGCAATGTTTGGTCATTGGGTAATGGCGCACAGTTGAATGGAAATACGGCAAATTATTTATTTACTGCAGGAGGGTGTTATGACATTACTTTAACTTCAACTGTAGGAGGCTGCGTGGGAACCACTACCATTCAAGATTTCATATGTGTGGAAAGCCCACCAGTTGCAGCATTTCAAACAAACACAGGAATTTTCACATCACCAACTCAAACGGTTACCTTTATAAATAATTCAGTAGGAGCAGAAACATATAGCTGGAATTTCGGCGATGGTAACACATCAACGGATACCAACCCAATCCATTTGTATGGCAATACAAGTAATGGCAGTTACATTGTATTAACAGCAACTTCGGCTCTTGGATGTTCGGACACTTATGAGCTTGCGATAGAATATTTGGAAGAGGAGTTATTTTATATTCCTAATTCATTTACTCCTGACGGTGATAATTATAATCAAACGTTTCAGCCTATTTTCACAACTGGCTTTGACCCTTATAATTTCGAAATGTATATATATAATAGATGGGGTGAAATGATCTTTGAATCACATGACGCATCAGTTGGTTGGGATGGATCTTACAGTAATTTAGCACGACCGGTTCAAAATGGAGTGTATAGTTTTAAAATCATTTATAAAAACCCTCGAATTGACGAGCGCAAGATTGTCACTGGACACGTAACGTTGATTCGCTAATTAAAAATAAGCAACGTAACCTATGTGTATTTTACCTTGATTCAATTGGATGTTATTTTGCAATTGTTTTCCTAAAGCATATGTAATTGAGAAAATACCGAGCTTTGTTCCAAATGAGAATCCAGTTCCGAAGCCTAACGGAGTATCATTGCGGTAAAGTCCAATAGAATTATCTTCATACCAAGATTGATTGTAAAATGCAAAAAGGTTGGAGTTTTTATCCAGTAAAAAACGATATTCAATTAATCCAGTAAAGACACTTGTGGCAAATAATTCTTCCTCATTAAATCCGCGTAGTGAGTTTAATCCACCAAAACGTAATCTTTCATTTGCATACGTTTTATCAGTATACAGCCATTCACCATACAACCCAACTTTAAGCACATGACGTTTTGTTATTTTGTTATATCGTTCATACGTAAACCCTCCTCTAGCAGAACTATTATTGACTGAGTTTGGGCTTGTTTTTCTATTTCCTACTGCTACATCAATAGTAAATAAAAATCCTTTTGATGGATTCGGTATGTAATCAAGGATTTTACGCGCGATTGAAATTCCGTAAAGATTATTTCTGGTACTGTTCAGTTGCGTATTTGTTGATGATGAAAGGATATCACTTGAATAAAAAGAATAAATTCCTTTGATGTAAAAATTATTTTTCAATTGGTAAGAAATCCCTAGGGTTGATTTTATTTCTAAAAAAGTACTGTCGCGTTTATATAATATAAATTTTCCATCTAGTCCGAATTTACTTTTAAAAAGGAATGGAAGACTCCCGATAAACGTTAGGTTTTGGGTTCCAGGCTGAATACTTCTCCAATTTAGGTCGATTAACTCGCCCTTTTTTAAACCATTTTGAAGTTTGAGTTGGATTTGGCCAGTCAATGAAGCTTTTTGGGTAATTGGATTTTGTTGAATACCAATGGCTCCATTTACCGAGCTATTTGGTTTTGATTTTAAATAGAAATAAACATCAACTCCTTTTTTCGTATATAGGAATTCAGGTTTTTTAAATTGGTCTAAATAGGAATAGGAACTAAATTCTTTATCGAGTTGTTTTATTAGAGACTCATTGTACATTCTTTTAGACTTTATTCCACTAATATTTTGAATGAGTGCTGCGGAAATAGTTGAATCACCTTTTACAATGATATCACCCCAATTATACCATTCTCCGCGATTGATTTTTAAGCGACCTGTTAAATTATTATTCAAGGAGAGAGAGGAATGTTCTAATTCAATGTTCACGAAAGGGAAACCATTATTTAAATAGGTATCACGAATGAGTGTTAGATAATTTTTATAGGTTTTTGGTCTAAACTTAATTTTCGACTGAAAAACCCCCTTGGATTTTAAAAAGTAGCGTTCGGTGGAATCAATATTCAATGAAATAAATTCAAACTTGGGACCTGAAAAAACTAAAACCTTCCAAATTGAATCTCCTAATTGAGAAATGGAATCAAAGGAGGATAAAAGAAATCCATTTTCTTGTGTCTTGTTTTGTAGTTGAATAATGTACTTTTTTGCAGCCGAAGCATTGCTAAATACAGAATCAGGCATTCGTCGTTCATTCCATTGGTCTTTGAAGTTATATTTAATAAAAAAGGTCTGTCCCAATGTTGGAACAGACCAGTATATAATTATACAAAGAAGGATGAGACGCATAAGTCCTTAACGCCTAATTCTATGATTTATTCTTGATTTAGTTGCTCGTAAACTGTCACCAATCTTTCCAGGGATTCAATTTCAGCATTGATAGTTTGTTTGTCAGTAGCACTTTCTGTTTGCTCCATGTTTTGCCTTTCGGCCTCAATTTTTTGCGTAAGAATATTAGAAATGTATTGAACTATTTGACCAAAATACATTTGAGTCATTGAATTACCTTCTTTTTTTAAGTAATCTAGGATAGTATATGTCTTTTCGATCACTCTAGAATTCGTGTTAAAACACAAATTTAATAGACTACCAATCACGGTTAATTCATCAAAACTTTGAAACTTGTTATTGATGAAAATGTTTTCAAAAAATGTAAAATTAGCCTCTGTTCCATGTTCACCATAAACAGCAGATACAGCAACCAAAAGTTTCGGTGTTTGTTCCTTCGCTAAGTCATCTGCTTTTTGTAAACCTAACTCTTTATTTATCTTACTCAGATTAGAAAGTGCGCTAATTAATACAACATATGATTTTTCTTTATTAATACTTGAATTACAGATATCAATAAATTCTTTTTCCGTTGTATTTGTACTTAAAAAATCCAATGCTGCAGCACGAACAGCTGATTTAGGGTCTTCCGCAACGATTTTTTTTAGTTGTGTAATAGCATCAGTTAAATAGGTTTCTGCTAATTTAGAGCACGCTTTTATTGCCAATAGGCGAATATTCCAAAACGGGTCTTTGAGCGCATTTAGAATGATTTCTTGTGTTTCGCTGGTACTATTTCGTTCGGCATATTTTAAAGCTTGTGCTCTTAGCTTGTACGAATTGGATACATCGTATCGACTTAAAAATTGAGCGTTTGGTTTATCCACATATACATTTCCTAATAAAACTTGATTGACATCAAATAGTACATTTTTCAAATTTCCAGAATAGGAAAATGAAAACTCTTGATCTTGACGTGTAATACGAATTCTTTCTGTGCGTTTTCCTTTTTCATCCATGATTTGCACGTCAACCGGAAGTTGAAATAAGGGATATTCATCTAATTTTTGTTTTTGGACAATTTTCAAGGTCACTTCTTTTGTTTCCTTATTATCTGTCTGATAAACTTGTAAAATAGGATGCCCTTTCCCTAAAAACCACTGATTGAAAAACCAATTTAGGTCTTCACCAGAAACCTCTTCAAACGCCAATCTCAAATGGTGAACCTCTGCTGATTTGTATTTGTTTTGAGTAAGGTATAGATTCATTCCCTTGAAAAATGCCTCATCTCCTAGGTAATTTCTTAACATGTGTAGTATGCGTCCACCTTTGTTGTATGAGTGACCATCAAACATTTCTTCTTTATCAAAATAGGAATAATTGATTAGATTATGATGTTTTCCACCTTGGGATGAATTGTAATATCCTTGAGTTTCCTGTTCACCTTGGTAATTCGCTTCATCTAGCCCATTTCTATGCTCATCCCACAAATATTGAGAGTAATTGGCAAAAGATTCATTTAAAGGGAGATTTGACCACGATTCACAGGTTACATAGTCCCCAAACCAATGATGAAATAACTCATGTGCGATGGTTGATTGATCGTTACCGTCCAATAATTCTCGATCCGTTTTATAAACAAAATCACCAAAAATTACAGCGCCTGTGTTTTCCATGGCACCTGAAACGTAATCTCTAACAACAATTTGATGGTATTTATCCCATGGATATTCAACACCTAACAATTGAGAGAAATGTTTAATCATCTCAGGTGTTTCACCGAAAATCCCTTTAGCATACTGTTCTATTTCATTTTCGGTCATATTTCCTTTGGGCGCCTCAACAAAATAATTAACTTCCATTTTACTTCCGTCCGGACGTGTATAAAAATCTTTTACTACCTTAAATTCTCCAACTGCCATCATGAACAAATAGGGTGCATGTGCTAGTTCTTGTTTCCAATGATCTGTTCGTGTTCCATTCGTATTTTTCTTAGATGTAATTAGTTTTCCATTTGAAAGAGTGATGTATTTTTCGTCAACAGTGATAAAAATTTCTTGGCTAGATTTAGCATTTGGTGAATCAATCGTTGGAAACCAAACAGAGTTTGCCTCGGTTTCACCCTGCGTCCATATTTGTGGCATTTTATTCTTTTCTTCGTTTTTTGGATTAATGAAATACAATCCTTTGTCTGAAGTTATTGCCATACTTCCTCCAGTTTCTCTTTCTTCCGGTTTTGCCACATATTCAATTGTTAGGGTGTAATTTTCACTGCGCTTGTATATCCTATCCAATTTTATATGTATTTGACTACTATCGTAAGAATAGTTCATGCTTTTTCCATTGATCTGGATTGTATTTATATCCATTCCTTTTGCATCTAGGATAAGGCTATCTGTTTCATAAAAATGAGGTTTCGCTGTAATAGTCGCTTTTCCATTCATTCTAGATTTTGACCAATCAAAACTAACTTCCAGTTTTGTATGAACGATGTCATTTTTTAATGTTCTACTTGGATTGTAAATTGGATCAATATCCTCTGTGTCTAACTCCCCTTCGTATTCGGATAGATCAAATTCTTCACTAAAAACATTGTCTGATGCGTCAGGTAAGATTTCTGAAAGATTCTCAGCTGAGTTTTTATTAAAATCATTGGAAACTGCTTGTTGATTTTTACAGCCAACGAATAGCCATAGCAATAGGAAAAAATGAATGTATTTCATGTTGTTAACTTTGGAATGTAATATTACTGATAATTTTTGAAGATGGAATAGTTAAACGAACAAGATAGGTAGTTCAATGGTGAAAATTGTTCCACTATTTTCTGTGGTTTGGAAGTTAATTGTTCCGTTGTGATTTTCAATAATTTGCTTGGTGATCGAAAGTCCAATTCCCGTACCCGTTGATTTTGTAGTGAAATAAGGCACAAAAATCTTATTTTGCTGATTTAATGGGATTCCACTACCGTTATCTTGAATTTTTATAAGGCAATTCTCTTTCTTAAGTTGAACGCTAATCTTGATTTCTCCTGGTCTATCAAATTCAAACGATTGAATCGAATTTTTCAGTAAGTTGTTAATTGCTCGAATCAATTGGTCTTTATCTGCTGATAAATAGACTTCATTTTCATTCGTTGAAAAAGCAATTGTATATTCATCTTGACTGAATAAGGAAATAACATTCTTACAAATTTCAATTAGCTCAACTTTTTCTAAAAGAGGTGTCGGCATTTTAGCAAAATTTGAGAATTCATTGGCAATCTTTGTTAGTCCATCAATTTGTTCGATTAATGAATTTGCTAAACGATCAATTTTAATTTTTGCTTCCGGATTTTCTTTTTCAAATACACGCATCATTTGTTGAATACTCAACTTCATTGGGGTTAGTGGATTTTTTATTTCATGTGCCACTTGTTTTGCCATATCCCTCCATGCAGATTCGCGTTCACTTTTTGCCAACTGATCTGCAGTCTGCTCTAATTCCATGAGTTTCTTGTTATATTCTCTTACCAACGCGCCAATTTCATCATTCTTGTTATAATCGATTGTTTGATTCTTCTTGCCAAATCGAATGAGTGACAGATTGGTTTGAAGTAGCCGGAGCGGTTTTGTTACCCAATTAGACATGATAATTGCCAGAATAATTGAAATTGCCAGCAATAACATAAATACATTAATAATGGCAACTAAAAATTGTTGAATTTGATTTTCAACCTCTTGTTGTTGCCCAAAATGTTGCAAATTAACAAAAGCAAGTAGTTTTCCATCCGAATTAAAGAAGGGTAAATAGGCCGAAATGTAATTTAAATCACCTATGTTTTCTTGATGAATAAATTCACTTTTGTTTTGAATTTTTAATTGGTTGAATGCTTGTGTATTCATTTGTTCGCCAATCAATCCTATATTGAAAACTTTCGGTCTTGAAGTTGCTAAAATGTGACCGTCTGGATCATATAAATTAATGTCTGTTACAAATACTTTGGATAATTTACTTAATAAAAAACTAATGTAATTCCCATTTTCGTAGACATCTAAATAGTTCATTTCTCCAATTTTATTCCGTAATTCAATTTCAAGGGAAACTAATTTTTCGTTGATAATATTGTTGGTGAATTTATTATATTGATTCCTAACAAAAACACCACTTCCCCAACCAAAAGCAAATAAGGAGAAGAAAACAATTCCTACCAATAGTAATTGGATTTTGAGCGCAAGAGAAATCGTATTTCTAAAAAAGAATTTTCCGTTTCTGGATAAATAAAAGGGAAGAAGTACTAAACCGAAAAAGGTGAATACGTAAGAAAAAGATGTAAGTACATCTAGTATAGTGTATATTTTACACGATATGATAATGGCATCATTCTTCGTCTGCTTAAGAATATAATGATTAAATCCCCCATAAGTTATATATCCTTTTTTTGCTTTATCCGGTAATAGAAAAGGGGAGGAAGGATAACTAAAATCACCGTATTTTGATACTAATTTTCGATTATGATATTTGGCGATTGAAAATTTTTCCAAAGATTGTAAAACGCTTGCTTTGGATGAGATTAATAATCTAGGAAAACCAATTCCTTCAGGTATTTTCTTCGATTTAAGTGTAGCTGAAAGATAGAACTTGTTGCTGTCTGCATTTAAAAATGGTTGCAAAATCACATAACTTAACTGACTAGTATAATCGGTTACATAGAATATATTACTATCAATTTTAGATCGTTCACAGTGGTCTCGTATCAAGAGGGATAAATCTTTGAATTGTAAATTATCTTTTGTTATAACCGAGCGACCATTTGAATCAAATAAGTTAAAATTCATGTCGTATTTTTCCCAATAACCATTAAAAACCTTGCGCTCCATGGAATATTCGAAATCACTTAAATCCATTCCATCAGTTGACTTAGAAATTCTATTTAGAAATGGATCCGTATTAATTTTAGCTGAAATTCCTACATATTCTTTTTCTGTCTCCACCTGTTTTTCAGACGCAAGCTGTTCGGCCAATTGTTCGCGTTCTTGATTCATTTTAACCTCATTTGACCAAGTTAAATTAAAGGCAATGAAAAAAGAAGCCATCATAAGTAAAAACAATCCATTTATTTCCGTGGTGATATTTACGGGTTTTTTACGTAAAGTGAATACCAACCATAAGGAAACAATTAGCGGAATAATAATTCCAACAAGATGATATTTTGTAAGGTAAATACTTGTGAAAATGAAAATTACACTAACCAAAAATAAAAAACGAGCCAAATGACTGCGTTTATAATTAATTCGTTCTAAGGCATCAACGGTATTTGCTAGGATAGAGTAGTAATTAAAAAACAAGATTCCAATTGAAAATAAGGCTAAATAGGATAAAAGATTTAGCTTAAAAAATTGATCAGTTAACAAATGAATGGTAGAATTAGTCACCATACTATCTGTTACATACAGTATGAAAAACCAGAATAAAAAGGTTCCTAGAAGCAAAACAAATAATCCACTAATGGCACCTATATTATTCTTTTTAATTTGTTTCAGGTAATAAACCAAACAACTCGTTAAAAAAGTAATTACAAAAATAGTAATCAAATACTCGAAAAAGTTTGGAAATAAAGGGTTAATGTAAAATAAGGTTTCGCTAAAAATGGCGACATCATTTGTGAAAAAGCTTTTTGAAAATCCCAGAGAAATAATTCGAAGTAGCACCAAAATCAGCGGAAAAATCCAGGAGAGCTGTAATTTACTTTTTTTAAAGCTTGAAAATAAAGCAATCACAAAAAATCCAATTGCTGCTACCAATAAAAACAATAGAATAAAGGATTGGCTATCTTGAGGGATTTGTCTTTCAAAAGGTTCAATACTAAAAAGGTAATTTTTTTTACTATCATACACACGAAGCGGAGATTCCTTGTCCACAACAATATGAGCTGCAATGGGAATATTCATTTCTTTCGAGAATCCATTGATTAAATGCTCATTTTGATAAGGGTATTCTGTTTTTATCAGAAAGGACGTCGCAACAATATAACCATTCGCGGCCTTCGTTTTTGTTAGATACCAGCCGTTTTGTAAATGATTTAATCCCTCGCTTGGGAAATGGATATCAGTAAATCTACTTACAGGTAATTGATTGGTGTTCCAATAAAGTAAGGAATCATTTTTATAAATATGGATTGCATATCGGTTATCGTTATTCTGCTCCCGCCAAGATTTATGCGTTCCGTAGCGAACAATTTCTTTTAGCTTAATATCCGCAAGTCGATCTAACTTGTTCTCAATTTCATTGAGTTTCGTTGTTAAACGTTGAGTGGTATCTTGATTGTTTTGGTAAAAAATAAGTGAGTAACTGAATGCATAGGCAATAAACAACGCGAGCGAAATAAGGTAGGATTTATATTTGGCAACAATAACTCTCAATTGGTTAAGGAGTTGCGTGTTGATTTTTCCTTTAATTTAGAATAAATCCCCATTTTAAGGTGCTCAAAATCCTCCTCAATGTATTCGTCGTTACGAAAAAAATAATGCGCATGTTGTTGGTAGGGATGAATGTAGTTTTCGTAGCAGGGCAAAACATGGTTCTCCCATTGATACAAAATATCGTCTAAGGAATAACCACGTGTTTCCTTATCTCGTAAAATTCGTCGTTGTAATTGAATTTCGGGATCTAGCTTAACGAAAATAGTGAGGTCTAAAAACTGCCTAATCTCTTCGTAATGCAAAATAAAAAGCCCTTCAATGATTAGTATTTCTGACGGTTGAATGGTGATGTAACTGATTAAGTCGGGTGGGGAATTGAAGTGATATTCTTTTAAAGTGATACTTTCTCCATTATTAATTTTGGTTAAATCCGCACTTATTCTAGCGCGATCAAGTGCAGTAGGTAAATCAAAGTTAACTTTACCATTTTCATCTTTTTCTTGTTTTTCAATAGGTAAATAATAATTATCTAACGAAATAACAGATGGATTTGAATGTTTGTATTCTTCCTTTAGTCGATTTAATAGAGTCGTTTTTCCTGAGCCACTGCCCCCACAAATGCCAATTATCATATTTGATAGATATGGGACGAATTTACGAAATAAAAGCCTTTTTTATATTAGTTTTTGGTCAAACCTTTAAAATATTCTTCCATAGATTTTGCTTCTAATTTTAATGTCAATGGTAAAATCCCATTTTGTTGCGCAAATTCAGCAATTTTCAGTCGGAGATCTACTAATTCGGTTGCCTCTATTAACCAACCTTGTTCAAATTGTCGAACCGCTTGAACTCCTTGTATTTTTTGCAATTCTGATTTGTTGACTGATTTGTTAAATTCTACAAAAACAGTTTGTTTGTTGTCCGTATATTTTATTTCACTGGAAATATTATCCGCAACAAGTACTCCTTGTTTGATAATTAATACTCGCTGACAGATGGCCTCAACCTCTTGCATGATGTGTGTGGAAAGCAAAACTGTTTTTTCTTTACCGATATTTTTAATCAGTTCGCGAATTTCAACCAATTGATTGGGATCCAAACCAGATGTTGGTTCATCCAATATCAGTACTTCCGGATCATGTATTATGGCTTGTGCTAACCCTACACGCTGTTTATACCCTTTGGATAGAGCTTCAATTTTTTTATGTTGTTCGACACCCAGACCAACTAAGTCAATCATTTCATTAACCCGTTGCTTGAGATTTTTTATTTTGTAAATTCTACCAACAAATTCTAAGTATTCGCGCACATACATGTCTGTGTACAAGGGATTACTTTCGGGTAAATAACCTATTTTTTGCCGTGTTTTTAAATTATTCGTATCAACCGGAATTCCGCAAACAGAAACACTACCTTCAGATGCAGGAATAAATCCTGTAATTATTTTCATTGTGGTAGATTTTCCAGCTCCATTTGGCCCTAAAAACCCAACTACTTGTCCTTTCGGAATTGAAAAACTAACATTTTTTACTGCGGCTTGATCACCGTAATACTTAAACAAATTATTGATTTCAATCGACATGTGTAATGTGTGTTATGACAAGTGTCAAAATTAACTGTTTTCCGAGGGAATGAAACTAATTTAAAGAGATATTCTTTACAATGGAATGTTATTAACCAATGAGTTCATTAAAATAACAAACTTCATTCTTTGTTTTTCTATCGAATTACGTGAATATAGCCATTTTTCTCGCCTTTTTCATAGCTTAATTTGTACAAATAAACTCCGTCAACTAGCGTGGCTGTATCCAAGGTCAATCCTCCAAAGGGTATGTCTGTATTGGATTGTTGATAAACTAAATTCCCCCAACGATTAAACATATAAAACGTAAACTCTTGACATGTTTCAAAATAATTTTCTAAATCTAAATTGTCATTTATACCATCTCCGTTTGGTGTTATTACATTCGGAAATTCGAAATCATCAAACGTGAATATTTTCAAAATGGATAAATCAATTGATGAAATTGGAGATTCACACCCATTGACAGTAACGGTTGAACTGTAAATCCCAATGTCTTCGATGTCAAATGAAAAAGAATTGCTACTTGCTGAAGACGTGAAATTAGTGGGTCCTGACCAAGTAAATGTTCCACCGGTGACTGTGTCTGCTTGAAAATTCATAATGTCGCCAGGGCATTCCACGGGGCTGTTGGAAGATAAGATCGGTGGAGCAGGAATAGGATAAACAATCAAATTATAGTTAATTGTTGAATCACAACCAAGCGTTGTTTGCAAGAAAAAGGGATAAACGCCAGTAGCATTCAATGTTTGGCCTTGATACGTAAATGACTCACCAGCGCACAATGAGGTGTCTCTTACAAAAGAGTAGGCCGGATTAACCTGCAATGTTAAATGAATAATAGAATCACAACCTGCGATGGTCTGCAATGCAAGGGTATAAGATCCTGGAGTATTTAAGTTTTGATTTCCAAGGGAATAACTTTCGTTTGAACAAATTGTGGTATCGATGTTAATATCGAAAATAGGATTCACGGTAATGGGTTGAATTAGGGTGTCGCTATTACAACCATTTAAGGTGAAAAACGCGTTGTAATTTCCGCTATTTAGTGCTGAAGCATTCGGAATAACAGTGTCTAAAAGTGATGTGGTAAAATTGTTTGGCCCTGTCCACGTGCAGCTGGCTCCTGCTAATGAATCGATACTTAAAAACAAGCTGTCAGTCTCACACAGCGGACTCGGGAAATTGATCACTGGTGTGGGTACTTGAGGCGGCTGATTGATGGTAAAAGTTTGAGAAACAATGCATCCCTGTGGACTTTTCACATATGCCGTATAGCTTCCCGCGGGTAAATTAGAAAATGTGTTTGTTGAAACATAAGTGACTCCATCAATTGAATAAGTGAGTGCGCCTGTTCCCGCAGCGGTAATTGTAACTGATCCATCTGAAAAACCATAGCAGGAAGCATCAGTAGGTAGTGCGGCAATAATAATCAGAGGTAAAAAAAGTGTGGATTCAATGTCAAAAGCTGGGCTTCCTTGCGGAGTTCCGTTGAATGCTGCATTGCCTTGGCTATTTAGATAGTTATTATTGAATTTATAATATGCTTGTAAGCCCGGCTGAGTGGTTGGTAATAGAAAATTCATGTTTTGTTGAATTTCCACCTCTGTTCGTACAATATTCCATATACGCACTTCGTCAATATTCCCTCTAAAATGCTCCACAGGAACTGTATTTGCTGGGCGGGCACCAATTGCCGTTATTAGGTTGTTTTGGACTAAATCGCCTGTTGCAGGTAATTCATTTACTTTGCATCCGTTCACGTAGTATTTTATCAACGAACCATCATAGGTTGCAGCAATATGATACCATTCATTTATTGGTAAAGTGATTGGATTGGTGCAAAAGAAAAACCCTGCTGTGGTTGTTATTCCAAACAACGTAGGTCGAAATAAATAATTTGCATCTGCTGCACCTGAATGTTTCGAAATAATGTTTGAAACCGTAGTATTTGATTTACGGATAATTGCTTCAACTGTAATTTGGGAGCCCGTAATATCTAGATCGCCAATATCAACGTATCGTGCACCAGCACCAATCGTGTTTAAAGAATTTTGTCCAATTAGAAATAGCGGAAAAAGAACAAGAAAAAAAGGAAGGAGTATTTTCATAAGTTTAAGCGTCAATTTTTCTAAAAAAAGATTTTAAGGGTTTGTCCCGTAGGTTCATGAGCGGCTTTTCAAAAAATGTATAAAGAAGGTAAGATGCTGAAATGATGAAAAACCATGCGCTTAAATACTGTATAATTCCGTTGGTTGCATTAAAATTAATGTGGATTATTTCAATTACTAGTGCTAAGTTGATCAGATACATCGAATAGGAAATTTTACTTATCAAGGTTACAACTTTCATGAACATATTTTTGTTCAGTTGAATTGAGTAAAAAAAAGGTATAGATAAGCTCAATGCCATAGGGGATAACGTTAAATAAACGACTTGTGCAAATTTAGACGTCACATCTAGGTCAATAGTTCGCTGGTAACTTAACATTAATATACAAATAAACAAAAAATGATACTTAAACTTCATTAAAACAGCAGAATGGTAAACATGCAACCACGCGAAAAGTAGTCCAAACGCAATGCTATCCAATCTCATCAACACTACTTTTTTAAATGTAATATCAAAGAAAAAGGGATCTATTTGCGCGGTCGTATTCAGTAAACGGAATAAGAATGTGGATGAAATCATCAGGCAAATAGTAACAAAAAAAGCAGTTTTCTTTGAAATTAATTTTAGTAGAATAAAGAAAATAATTGGTGAACTTAGGTAAAACCACTCCTCTACACTTAGGCTCCAAGACTCCCAAAAAAAATCAAAGAACGGCTGAGATAAATTTTGCAAGAAAAATAAAAATGTCCAGTTTGCTTGTTGTATATCCCCTTTTATCCATCCATTTTTAAGAACCAAATAATTAAGTCCAAGAATAAGAAAATACAGCGGTAAAGTTCTGAACCATCGTCGTTTCCAAAAGGTAAGGAGATCTAAAATGTTTGAATGCTTATTGAAGTCACGGAGCATGATTCCTCCAATCAAAAAACCACTTAATACAAAAAATAAATCAACACCGTCTATTGGTTTAAAATAAGGAAAATCTTTAAGTGATGTCCCTTCAAGAAGTATGGAGGTATGACCTAAGACAACAATTAGAATTGCAGCCATGCGCATAATATCAAGACCAGTTCTACGTTCCAAGGAGCAATTTAAAATTCAATGGATGAATAAACTTATACCTGTCAAAGGTACAAATAGTTTATGGTTACAAAGGCATTATCGAATGATATGAATAAATCCTGATTTTTCGTATTGATCAAACACCAATTTATAAAAGTAAATTCCGGCATCTAGTTTACTGCCATCGTTAGTGGTTCCTTTGAATGCATCTCCTCCGTTTTCTTGCTCAAAAACAAGATTCCCCCACCTGTTAACGAGTTGAAAATGAAAAGGAATACAGCTTGAAAACAAGGTGTTAAATTCAATTTCTTCATTTAATCCATCGTTATTTGGCGTTATAACATTAGGAACGTCAAAATTATCGGAAACCCCAGTGTTGGCAATACTGATTACTTCGATTGCATTGGGAGATTGGCACCCGTTTAAATAGATATAAACCGTATAGATCCCTGTATTTTGATTATCAATTATAAGTGATAATTCATTGTCATTTGACGAGAAATTTCCTGGACCATTCCAAGTGTAAGTTGCTCCTACTATTGGTTC
>CAMAQX010000029.1 GCA_945860455.1 Lishizhenia tianjinensis | reverse complement strand
CATCAATTGGAAAGGCCCGTATGCACCAGTGGTAGATTTTTTTAACTGTCCCGGACTTTCAATCAACAGAATTGCCTGGGCATACCATGGATCTACCTTGTTTTTTTCAAATGCAGCAACCCCTTTTGACAAGGACGAATACACCGCTTCGAAAAGATAAAAATTACTTTTGCCAACAACCACTGATATTATTTCATTTGAAGAAACATTCAACTCCATTTTCAAAGCCTCTTTTGCTTTTTCTTTTTGCTCATCAGTAAATGATTTCCAATCCTTGGAAGACATAATCTTTCGTATTTTTTTATCCGTTCCTTGACTAACTACGCATGAATCAGGGGATAACTGCATAACAACTTTCCAATAATTCATTTGAGGCAAAGCATCCCAGCGCTCATTAAAAATTGCATCCATGTGCATGATTTCACTAACCACATTATCGCGATGAACAATTACTTTTTGCTCATCCCACGAATCCAAAGGCTGTGCATTAATAATAGCGAAAAAAGACAAAAATTCGAGTAAGAAAATAGGTTTAATCATGAGGAAATACTAGAGTTCTGAAATTACATAATTTGGAAAAGACACCCATTTAAACACTGATTAGTTAGTAACAATTGAATGTTAGTGCACCCAAATCTTACCTAAAAAACGACTCAAAAATTTGTTGTCAATTTATTTTTACCACTTTTTACCACATAATTAAAAGCCTTTATTTAAAAAGACTTTAACACCAAAATGAAACATTTAATAAGCCGTTTACGTAACAAGTTATCAACAATTTAAAATTAAGTGGTAAAAAGTGGTAAATAATCTCTATTTTTAACCATTATTACGCTATGGCAGGATTAGTAGGAGAATTTGAGGTTAAAATGGACACGAAAGGTCGTTTCCTTTTTCCTTCCGGTTTACGGAAGCAGCTTTCTCCTGCGACTCAGCGAGACTTTATGTTGAATAAAGGATTTGAAGATTGTTTAACGTTATACCCACTAACCGAGTGGGAGAAAATTAGCGAGCGATTATCCAAATTGAATTTATTTAAACCAAAGAATCGAATGTTCTACCGTTTGTTTCATCAAGGAGCAAAAATGGTAGCACTAGACAATGCCGGTCGAATCTTGGTACCAACCACACACATGGAACGTGTAGGACTGCAACAAGATGTTATGCTAATTGCATACAACGATCGCATTGAAATCTGGGACAAATCCAAATACTTCGGCTTGATCGAAGGAAGCATGGCAGATTTCGCTGATTTAGCGGATGAAGTAATGGGTGATTTGGAAAATGGAGAATAATATAGCGTATCACATACCGGTTCTGTTAAATGAATGCATTGAAGGATTAAATATAAATCCGGATGGTATTTACGTGGATGTTACTTTTGGCGGTGGCGGACATTCAAAAGAAATTTTCTCAAAACTTTCCGAAAAAGGAAAACTAATCGTTTTTGATCAAGATGCTGACGCATTAAAAAACAGTTGGACTGCTCCCAATTTTCATTTTATCGCTAGTAATTTTTCATTTCTAAGCAATCAGCTGTACGCACTGGGAATCACAAAAGTGGATGGAATCTTAGCTGATCTTGGTGTTTCATCCCATCAATTTGATGAAGGAAAACGTGGGTTTTCTTTTAGAGCTGATGCTCCTTTGGATATGCGAATGAATCAACGGTCGGGAAAGTCTGCCAAAGACATTGTGAATAGCTACGAAGAATCTGAATTGATGAGAGTTTTCAAAGATTATGGAGAATTAAATCAAGCACGAAGAATTGCCCAAGCTATCACCCTAGAACGCGCTCATAAACCCATTGGAACTACCTTAGAACTTTGTAGCGTATTACAACATTTGGCACCCAAATTTAAAGATTATAAGTTTTTTGCTCAAGTTTTTCAAGCGTTGCGAATAGAAGTGAATCAAGAAATGACAGTTCTTGAAAAATTGATTTTGGATGCCACCGAACTGATGGCTAAAAATGGTCGCTTTGTAGTCATGTCCTATCATTCCTTAGAAGATCGATTAGTGAAAAACTATTTCAAACGGGGTTCATTTGCCGGAATAGAAACCAAGGATTTCTTTGGAAATGTATTAAAGCCATTCGCTGAAATAAACAGACATCCTCTTATACCAAACGAAGAGGAAATGGAAAGAAATTCGAGAGCAAGAAGTGTGCGATTAAGAATAGCTGAACGCAATGAAAGATAACGAATACATAGACAAGGATACTACTTCTGACTCAACTGGTTCGGAGAAGAAACAACGCACAGCAAAGGGCAAGAAAAATTCTCTTGCTATGTTGCTAAATGGTGAGTTCCTCTTAAAAAGCTTTGTACTTGACAACCTTGGATATGTTTTCTTTCTGATTTTTCTCTTGCTAATTCTTGTGGGTAAAAGTTATTATGGAAAACAACTTTCTAAAGACATAAACCAATCACAACGAGAAGTTGATCAAATGACAGCAGATTATGTGGAAGCAAAAGCCAAAGTGGAAGAAGAAGGTTTGCGCTATCGACTCGTTGAAAAATTAGACACAAATCTGAAAGAGAATCAGAACGCCACAAAAGTTATTCGGATAAAAAAATTATCGCCACTCAGATGAAAGACGGAAACAAACATATCTATTTCAAAGCCTACGGAATCTACGTAGGGTTTATTCTAGTGATGATTGTTGTCATTGTCAAAACTATGTCCATTCAATTTGATGGTGCTGGTAAAATTTTATCTTTCGGTGAAGATAAATTACCGGTAAGAATGGTAAATAAAATTCCACGCAGTGGTGAAATTTTAGACATGAATCTTGTTCCCTTGGTGACTTCAATCTCTTTTTTTGATATTCGAATGGACCCAACTGTAATAGAGGATAAAACCTTCGACAAAGAAATTACTGATTTATGTCAGGGATTATCCAATTTATATCCGGATAAAACGGCTCGTCAATATGAAGATGATATTCGAACTGCCCGCGAAAAAGGCAATCGCTATTTACTCATCCGAAAACGTGTCACAAATGAAGAACGCAAAAAAATTGCCGCACTACCAATTTTCAGATTAGGAAAAATGAAAGGTGGATTGATTGATTCTATTGAATCAATTGAACGAAAACGCCCAAATGGTGATATGTTGAGCCGCACGTTGGGTTATTTCAACGACCAAGGAAAAGATGTTGTTAAGGTAGGAATTGAAGGCGCCTATTATGATTACTTAAAAGGAAGTCCAGGCCAAGAAATTGAACAGCGAATTTCAACAGGATGGAAAAAAACCGGCAAAATTGTAAAGGAAGCCGTTGAAGGTGCCGATGTTATTACATCATTCGATAAAGAAATTCAAGAAGTTGCCCATTCTGAATTAGAACGCCAATTAAAATCGCAAGAAGCAACTAATGGATGTGTAATTGTAATGGATGTAAAAACCGGATTTGTTCGAGCAATTTCTAATTTAACAAGAGATAAAGCAGGGAACTATTCTGAAAAATTAAACCATGCGATTAACGCAATTGAGGTACCTGGATCAACTTTTAAATTAGCTTCTTTAATGGCAGCGTTGGAAGACAAAAAAGTTCGGATTACAGATTCAGTACGCGCCGTTGGTCGATACAAATTTCCGGGTAAAACTTTTGAAGATGCAAATGAAGGAAAAGGATACGGGAGGATTACAATTAAACAAGCATTCGAAAAATCATCCAATGTATTTTCACAAATTATTTTTAATGCCTATAAATCAGAACCTGATGCATTTTTAAGTCGCCTAGATAAATTTGGGATTACCAAACCATTAGGTATTGCCATTTCAGGAGAAGGTATTCCAAAGTTTAATAGACCGGGTGATAAAAAAGGGTGGTCTGGACTTTCTTTACCTTCGATGGGTATTGGATATGAGATTTCCATGACCCCTCTACAAATATTGAATTTGTACAATTCTGTGGCGAACAATGGAAAAATGATGAAACCACAATTTGTTCAAGAAATACAAAGACATGGGGAAACCATCAAGAAATTTGACCCTATTGTTTTAAATAATGCTATTTGTTCACCTGAAACTGTTCGATTACTTAAATCGTGCATGGAAGGTGTTATGTCTAATGGCACGGGAAAAAACATTACGTCATCACTCTTTACTATTGCCGGGAAAACAGGAACCGCTCGCCTACTAGATGTAAAAAAAGGATACGGCGGTGAAAAGAAATCATATCAAGCTTCTTTTGTTGGGTATTTCCCCGCTGACAATCCAATCTATTCATGTATCGTGGTGGTAACGAATCCGAAAGTAGCATACTATGGATCCGTCGTGGCGGGAACTGTTTTTGGCGCAATCGCTAATAAAGTGTATGCAAATACTTTGAAATATCATAAAGCTATTAACGAAAATAGAACACGAAGTACAGAAACACCTCTATTTAAAAACGGGCACAGAACAGATATTTTCAATTTAATGAATCATTTCAAAATCAAACCCATTTTCATTGACCCTTCAGATTGGTTAGTTGGCATTTTAGAGGAAAACAAATTAACCCTCAAAAATTTACCGATTACTAAAGATCAAATACCAGATCTAATTAACATGAATGCTAAAGATGCCGTTTATTTAATTGAATCGTGTGGGATGGTTGCAAGAGTTATAGGTTTTGGGAAAGTTGTATCACAATCTTTGAAACCTGGCGAACCCGTATTTAAAGGTGGTGTAATTGAAATCAATCTTCACTAAAGGATATGAAACTAGAACAAATTTGTACACAGCTCTCGATAAAGAATCTTACAGGTTCCTTGGATAAATCGATTTCAAAAATTGTTTTTGACTCTCGGCTTGCTGATGCAAATTCGCTTTTTATTGCCATAATTGGAAGTTCCTCAGATGGTCATTCTTACATTCAACAAGTTATTGATCAAGGTTGTAACGCAATCATCGTTCAAAACAAACCTGTCAGCGATTCGAACTGCACCATCATTGAAGTTGAAAATACCGCTGAAGCTCTGGCACTTGTTTCTACGGAGTTTTATGGAAATCCATCCAAGGATCTAAAGTTGATTGGAATTACAGGCACGAATGGAAAAACAACCACCGCAACCTTGTTATTCAATGCGTTTTCCGCACTTGGATATGCCTGTGGACTTATTTCAACAGTAGTAAATAAAATCGGAGAAAAAAACATCCCTGCTACTCACACAACACCCGATCCAATACAATTGAATCAATTATTAGCTGAAATGGTGGATGCTAGATGTGAATACGTTTTCATGGAGGTAAGTTCTCACGCTATTCATCAACATAGAATCGGCGGGTTGCATTTTACTGGTGGAATCTTTTCCAATATCACGCATGATCATTTAGATTACCACAAGACTTTTGCTGAATACATTCAAGTAAAAAAACGTTTTTTCGATACACTTCCTAAAGGTGCATTTGCTCTTACCAATATTGATGATAAAAACGGAAAGGTAATGCTTCAAAATACTTTAGCAAAAACCTATACCTATGCCGTTCAATCACCTGCTGATTTTAAGGCTAAAATTATCGAAAACCAATTCTCAGGAATGGCGCTTCAATTCAATGGAATTGAAGTATGGACGAGGTTAATTGGAAAATTTAATGCCTATAATTTGCTTGCCGTTTATGCAACAGGGCTACTTTTAAATCAAGATAAAACGGAATTACTGCAAGTTCTTAGCACACTAGAATCTGTTGAAGGAAGATTTCAATACATCAAAAGCAGCAATGGGATTACGGCGATTATCGATTATGCCCATACACCTGATGCATTAAGCAATGTATTAACCACTATTCAAACCATTAGAAAAAAAGAGGAGCGAATCCTGACCGCTGTGGGCTGCGGAGGAGACAGAGACAGAACAAAAAGACCTGAGATGGCTCGAATTGCCTGTGAAATGAGTGATCAAGTGATTTTAACCTCAGACAACCCAAGAACGGAGGATCCACAAATCATTTTAAATGAAATGTTGAGTGGGGTTTCAGCAGAAATGTCGGCAAAAACACTTTGTATAATCGACCGTGGACAAGCAATAAAAACTGCTGTTTCTTTAGCAAAAAATGGAGACATTATCCTAATTGCAGGGAAAGGACACGAGAAATATCAAGAAATTAACGGAGTAAAACACGACTTTGATGATTTCTCAATAACAAAATCTATGTTGAATTTAATTGGAAAATAATGCTATACTATTTATTTGATTACTTAGACAAATTTAATTTCCCAGGAGCTGGGTTATTTGATTACATTTCTTTTAGAGCTGCGTTGGCACTCATTTCTTCATTAATCATTTCCATTTTATTTGGAAAACGGATAATTAATTTACTAAAAAAACAACAAATTGGTGAAACAGTTAGAGACCTTGGATTAGTCGGTCAGCTTGAAAAATCGGGAACACCTACCATGGGTGGTTTAATTATCCTAGGAGCCATTTTAATTCCAACACTCTTATTCGCAAAATTGCATAACATCTATGTAATCACAATGTTACTAGCAACAGTTTGGCTTGGATTAATCGGATTCTTAGATGATTACATCAAAGTATTCAAAAAAAACAAAGAAGGGTTAAAAGGTCGTTTTAAGGTAATCGGTCAAATTGGAGTGGGACTAATCGTTGGGTGCATTCTCTATTTTTCTGAAGATGTTATTGTCCACAAAAGAGTTGCTGCTGACTATAAACTAAATGTAGGAGAATCTTTTGTTAGCCATCAGCACATAAATAACGCGAACGAAAATTATAAATGGATTCGTACGGATGACATGACGACCACAATTCCGTTCATTAAAGGAAACGAATTCAATTACAACTGGCTCATTGGTGATTGGCAAAAAAGCTATGGATGGCTCATCTTTATTCCTATTGTAATTTTTATTGTAATTGCTGTATCTAATGGAGCAAACATGACCGATGGCTTGGATGGTTTAGCTACTGGAACATCCGCAATCGTTGGGATAGCTTTAGCTGTTTTAGCCTATGTTAGTTCCAACGCTCAATTCGCTGATTATTTGAACGTTATGTATATTCCGTTCGCAGAAGAATTAGTGATTTTTATCGCTGCATTTGTGGGTGCGTGTGTTGGGTTTTTGTGGTACAATTCCTTTCCAGCGCAAGTTTTTATGGGCGACACAGGAAGTTTGGCATTGGGTGGAATAATCGCAGTATTTGCAATAAGCATTAGAAAAGAATTATTGATTCCATTGCTTTGCGGTATTTTTCTAATTGAAAATCTATCTGTCATTCTCCAAGTGGGCTATTTCAAATACACCAAGAGAAAATTTGGAGAAGGTCAGCGCATGTTCAAAATGGCTCCTTTGCATCATCATTATCAAAAAGTTGGTTTGCATGAGGCGAAGATTGTATCTCGTTTCTGGATTGTGGCCGTTTTATTAGCAGTAATTACAATCGTAACCCTGAAACTAAGATAATGAACATCCAACCTGGAAATATCGTTGTTTTAGGCGCTGGTGAAAGTGGAATCGGTACTGCCATTCTTGCCCAAAAAATGGGATGGAAAGTTTGGGTGTCCGATGCCGGAAAAATCAAACAAGAGCATCAGCAGAAATTGAATGAACTTGAAGCCGGCTGGGAACAAGAAAAACATTCAGAGGAGAAAATACTTACAGCTGATTTAGTAGTGAAATCGCCCGGGATTCCTGATTCAGCTCCTTTAATCATTGCCATTAAAGCAAAAGGCATTTCCATTATTTCAGAAATCGAATTTGGTGGCTATTACTGCAAAGCAAAAACAATTTGCATTACAGGAAGTAATGGTAAAACAACGACTACATTATGGCTCCATCATATTTTGAGAAAAGCTGGACTCAATGTAGGTTTAGCAGGTAATATTGGGCAAAGCTTTGCTAAACAAGTAGCTGAAAATGATTTCGATTTATACGTATTAGAAATTAGCTCTTTTCAGCTTGATGACATGATTGATTTTCGTGCAGATATTTCAATTTTGACAAACATCACACCTGATCATTTGGATAGATATAATTATGAAATGCAAAATTATGTCAATTCAAAGTTTCGAGTTATCCAAAATCAACGCAAGGAAGATTGGTTTATCTATAACGCAGATGACCCCATCATTGCAACAGAAATTGAAAAACGAAAACCTATTATGCGATGCGCTCCATTTAGCATAAAACAGGAGATAAAACAAGGAGCATTTGCATCAAACGAACAACTAATAATCAACATAAACAAACAATTTAACATGTCAATTCATGAATTAGCACTTAAGGGTAAGCACAATACCCAGAACGCTCTTGCGGCCGGAATAGCAGCAAGAATACTCGAAATCCGTAAGGATGTAGTGCGAGAAAGTCTACAAGACTTTACGAATGTCGAACATCGTTTAGAATTTGTTGCCAAAGTGAACGGCATTGAGTTCATTAATGATTCAAAAGCAACAAACATTAACTCAGCGTGGTTTGCCTTAGAAAGCATGGATAAACCAACCGTTTGGATTGTTGGAGGCGTTGATAAAGGCAATGATTATTCTGAATTATTGGCACTTGTTAAGGACAAAGTGAAGGCAATCATTTGCTTGGGGACAGATAACCAAAAAATTATTGAAACATTCCAAGGAAGTGTTGAAAAAATAGTTGAGGCAAAATCAGCAGGTGAGGCAGTAGCTTTTGGATATCAATTAGCAAGCAAGGAAGAAACTGTATTGTTATCGCCAGCTTGTGCTAGTTTCGATTTATTTGAAAACTACGAAGATCGTGGAAATCAATTTAAAAAAGCGGTTCGTTCACTATAAATTTATATTCGAATGAGTGAAAAGGAAATAGCTCAAATTGAGAACTCAATAATCAAAGCGAGAAGAGAAGGTTTATTAAAAGCTACAGATTCTTCGATGCAATCGCATGGAAAATTGTGGGGGTTGGATGTGTTTTCATGGATAAACCCCAAACCGGCTGTGCTTGCCGCAACCATGGAGTCATTCCCTTTTCCGGTTATCTGGATGTCTTCAATTGCCGAAAAAGAACCAGTTTTAATTACAAATCCTGATCTATTACCGAAAATTCATTACGCGATTGAAATAAATACGAATGAGTCTCAGGATAATTGCTTTTTAAATAACGGCTCTCAAGTAAATTCTGTTTCCGAAGCATTTAATGTTATTCAGCAAATCAAGATTAAACCATCAATTTTGCTCTTTACCTATGCTAATTCTGATTGGGAATATCAAAAAAATAGATTTATTGATTATTTGTCACTTGCTCAAGTAAAATGAAGTCGTATCTGAAATATCTCAAAGGTGATCCTGTTATATGGGTTATATCACTCATTCTACTATCTTTTTCTTTGGTAACCGTGTATAGTTTTGTGCCTATACTGGTTAAAATGGAAGGTGGTTCACCGATTCAATATTTATACAAACATTTTATTTATGTCTTAATTGGCCTTTTTGCCATGTATTGGATCCATTTACGTGATTCAAAATACTTCTCACAATTAGCGAAATTAAGTTTCTATTTAGCGGTTGTATTACTCGTATACACTTTGATTTTTGGAGCCAAAATTAATGATGCTGGACGCTGGATTCGAATTCCATTTATTGGACTAACTTTTCAATCATCTGATTTTGCCAAGGTGGCAATTATTGTTTATTTATCGCGCCTACTTATAAAATATCAAGATGATTTAAACGACTGGCGCAATGGCGTTTTTCACGTTTTCTGGCCGCCTGCATTAATATGTGTATTGATCGTGAAAGACAATTTTTCAACTGCAGCATTACTTTTCATGATCTGTATTATGATACTTTTTATAGGTAAAATGCCAATAAAAAAACTTTTACTTATCAATGCTGGGATTATCTTAATCGGAATAATGGCAGTGGGGATACACAAAGCAGCTCCCGCATTAAACATTTTACCTCGTTATCAAACCTGGGAGAATCGAATTTTTAATAAATTGGACGATGACAAAGATATTGTATCGAATGCTCAGGCACTGAATGCTCGATTGGCTATTAATAATGGGTCCGTTTTCGGGCAAGGAGTTGGTGACGGAAAATTGAAAGAGTACATCCCTGAAGCCTATGCTGATTTTTACTATTCCAGTTTTGTGGAGGAATTTGGTTCATTTTCCGCAGTCCTTTTAGTTTTACTCTACCTTATTTTACTCTATCGAATTATACGCGTCGGTTTAAATGCGGAAAAACTCTTTGAAACATACGTTTGCTTAGGAATTGGGACCTTACTATTGACTCAAGTAAGTGTAAACATGCTTGTATGCACCGGGGTTTTTCCAGTTACAGGACAAAACATGCCCTTATTAGCGATGGGTGGTTCTGCCCTTATTATGGCTTGTGTATCAATTGGCATTGTTCAATCCATTGCCTACAACCAACAAAAAAAATCGAAAACAAAAACAGATAATTCATTTGACGCATTATGAAATTAGAACGAGTAATTATTTCCGGAGGAGGAACTGGCGGTCATATTTTCCCAGCGATTGCCATTGCAGATGAAATTAAAAAGCGCTTTCCAATGTGTCATGTACTATTTGTTGGAGCCGAGGGTAAAATGGAAATGGAGCGGGTTCCAAAAGCAGGTTATAAAATTAAAGGGCTGCCCATCCAAGGATTCCAACGGAAATTTTCTCTTGCAAATTTCAAACTTCCTTTCAAAATCATTCAAAGCTTATTAAAAGCGCGCAGAATCATTAAAGATTTTCATCCACAATTAGTTATTGGTGTTGGAGGATACGCTAGTGGCCCAACTCTGAAAATGGCCAATCTACTAGGTGTACCAACCCTCATTCAAGAGCAAAATTCTTTCCCCGGAAAAACAAATAAATTACTAGCCAAAAAAGCAGTTGCAATCTGCACCGCATATCCTAACATGGATCGGTTTTTTCCTACAGAAAAAATACATTTAACAGGAAACCCTGTTCGAATTGATATGGTAGATGTCACCAATAAAAAAGAACTAGGCATTGAATTTTTTAAATTAGACAAAAATAAACCCACTCTGTTGGTTATTGGAGGTTCATTGGGAGCGAAAACACTCAATAAATCCATTAAACATGGATTGGAAAAACTCGACCAAGCCGGCGTGCAGGTAATCTGGCAATGTGGAAGGTTGTATCACGCAGATTTATCCATCTCTGTAAATAGAAGAAATTTACCATCCATTCATTTGTACCAATTTATTGAGCGCATGGATTTAGCTTATGCTGCGGCTGACGTCGTAATTTCAAGAGCGGGAGCAATTTCTGTTTCAGAATTATGTATTGTAGCTAAGCCAACAATCTTGGTTCCTTCACCCAATGTAGCCGAAGATCATCAAACAAAAAATGCAATGGCCCTTGTTGATGCACGAGCAGCTAAATTAGTGCGAGATGATGAGGCAAGAAATACCTTAATACAAACAACCATCGAATTAATTTCTTCTACCACCGAACAAGAAAAATTAAGTGCAGAAATTAAAAAATTCGGTAAAGCAAATGCTACTCATGAAATTGTTGACTTGTGTGAATCGATCGCTATAAAAAAATGGAAATAAATTTTAGTAAAAATAGCAATCTAACTGATTTTAAATCAGTTTATTTCATAGGAATTGGTGGAATTGGTATGTCCGCACTTGCCCGTTACTTTAATGCACTTAATTACACTGTAGGTGGTTATGATAAAACCCCCTCTCCATTAACTGAACAGCTAAGCAATGAGGGATGTTTCGTTCATTTTGATGATTTAGGAGAAAACATACCCACCGCCTTTCAAGACAAACAAACTACCCTCATTGTTTTCACACCTGCAATTCCAGCAAATCACGGGGAATTAGAATATGTTCGTTCATCTGGATATACAATTTTGAAACGATCAGAAGTGTTGGGCCTAATAACCCAAAGCATGAAAGGGTTGTGTGTTGCTGGAACTCATGGTAAAACAACAACAAGTACTTTATTGGCACACATACTGCATGAAAACAACTGGCAGTGTAGCGCTTTTTTAGGAGGAATTTCCACCAATTTTAATTCCAACTTATTGATCAGTAAAAAAAGCGAATTTGCCGTAATTGAAGCAGATGAATTTGACCGGTCATTCTTGCGTCTTTCTCCTTATGCAGCAATCATTACTTCTGCCGACCCAGATCACTTAGATATTTATGGTACTGCTGAAAAATTTCAGGAAGGGTTTCAGCTTTATGCTGACCGAATTCATTCTGACGGATTTTTAGTTCTAAGAGAAGGCTTACCTTTTACTACAAAGGCAAAAATCTATACTTACGCAGTAGGAAGCCAAACTGCCGATTTTCGCGCATTGAACCTGCGTATTAGTGAAGGCAAATTTCTAATGGATGTTTCGTTTACCGATAATCAATGGAATGATGTAGAATTAGGTGTCCCAGGAATACACAACGCAGAAAATGCCCTTGGCTGTATTGGTTTGCTCGTAAAACTTGGTATGTCAGAAACTGAAATACGCGCGGGACTAAGCTCGTTTCGAGGGGTAAAAAGACGATTTGAATATATTATTCAAAAAAAGGAACTCGTTTACATAGATGACTATGCGCATCATCCACAAGAGATAAAAGCGTTAATTGATTCAGTTCGATTGATGTATCCGAATAAAAAAATAACCGGAATATTTCAACCTCATTTATTTTCAAGGACAGCTGACTTTATGCAATCTTTCGCTGATGAGTTAGCGCGATTAGATGAAGTAATCATAATGCCAATATACCCTGCACGAGAACTCCCAATACCCGGAATTACTGCAGATTTGCTCTTACAAAAAATCAATAATTCAAATAAAAAGTTAGTGGAAGCAAACAACATCGTTGAAGAAATCGCTAATCGCAAAATCGACCTATTATTGACAATTGGAGCTGGTGATATTGATCGAATTGTAAATTTGCTCAAAAAGCAATTAAATCCATAACAAACGAATGATGCGCTGGGTAAAAATAATAGGTTTAATCTCATTCTTCATCGGATTGATCGTTCTTATCGTATTTGTCAGAAAGGCAGAAAATGAAACGATTTTGAAAAAACCAGAAATCCTTATTCAGGTGGATGGTGAAAGTGCATTTTTAACAAAGGCTGAACTTTTGCTTCGCCTAGAACGAGGAAACCTTTTACCAAAAGGATTATCTACTGAAAAACTAGACCCACAAAAAGTAGAATTGTTTATCAAAAAGATGTCAGAGGTGAAAAGTGCCAAAGTCTATAAAAACATTGGAAATGAATGGAAAATTGATGTTGTGCTTCGGGTTCCCATTGCTAGAATTTTCAATACATCTAATGAAAGTTATTACCTAGACAAAGAAGGATATAAAATCGGTACATCCAATTTTCATACAGCAAGAGTACTTGTTTTTAACGGTGCAATTCCTGACAGAATGAACCAGGAAAATGTAACTGAAATTATTAACAACAAATCCTTGAAAAGTATTCGAAAAATTGATGATGTGTATCGAATTTCGAATTATGTTTGTAATGATCCGATTTTGTCATCACTAATTGGACAAGTGTTTGTAAATGAGCAACATGAATTTGTAATGATACCAATCGTTGGCGAACAAATCATCGAATTTGGAACGGCAAACACGGATGAGGAGGTGCAAGAGAAATTTAAGAAATTAAAAATCTTCTACGAACAGGCAATTCCTTACGAAGGTTGGAATAAATACAGTGTGATAACGATTAAGTATAACGGACAAATTGTCTGCAAGAAAAAATAAGTATGGGAAATTCAATTGTTGTAGGTCTAGATATTGGAACAACTAAAATTGCTTGTTTTGTTGGAAAACAAAATGATCATGGTAAAATTGAAATAATTACCATGGGCAAAAGTGAATCTCTTGGGGTTATAAGAGGGGATGTTCGTAATATTGATCGCACAGTTGAGTCAATTATTGCAGCAGTTACTCAAGCCCAATCAAGAGTTACTGGTCATTTAAACATTCGTAGCGTTTATGTTGGCATCGCAGGTCAGCACATTAAAAGCATTCAACACAGTGGCTTGATTACACGTGACAATGCTGAATCACTTATTCGCCAGCCGGACATTGATGCGCTTATTGATGATATGTATAAAATGGTTATGAAACCGGGCGAAGAAATAATCTCGGTTTTTCCTCAAGAATTTATCATAGATAACGAACCCGGCCATAAAGATCCAATTGGTATTGCTGGAGGACGATTAGAATCTAATTGCCATATTATTACAGGAAATGTTTCGGCTGTTCGTAGCATAAAAAATTGCATTGAACTTGCCCAACTTGAAGTAAAGGAGATTATCTTGGAACCGATTGCTTCGTCACATGCAGTGTTAGGCGAAGAGGAAAAAGAAGCGGGTGTCGTATTGGTAGACATTGGAGGAGGTACAACTGACGTGGCTATTTTCTATGAAGGAATACTCAGGCACACCGCTGTTATTCCCTTTGGTGGAAACATAATTACGGATGACATTAAACAAGGATGTCAAATCATGCGGAAATATGCCGAGCAATTAAAAGTGAAATATGGATCTGCGTCACCAACAGATAGCTTATTACATCAAGTCGTAGGAATTCCTGGAATTCGTCCCGGCGCTCATAAAAAAGAAATTACAGTTCGCACGTTATCCATGATAATCGAAGCGCGAATGTCGGAAATTATTGATTTTGTGAAATACGAAATCCTCAATTCAGGATATGAAGATAAATTGAGTGCTGGAATAGTATTGACCGGAGGCGGTTCTCAATTGAAGCATTTACCTCAATTGGTTATGTTACGCACCGGATTAGATGCACGTATTGGCTATCCAACAGAACATTTAGCAAACACGAAAGAAATGGCAGAGAATTTAGCGAGTCCAATTTTTGCCACAGGAATCGGATTAGTTATAAATGGATTTCAAAGTTTGACCAAGTATAAAAATATAACAGATTCGAACAAAATAGAGGAATCGGGTGCGGGTCCAGAAAGTCCAAGAGAAACTTTTTTTACTAAAATGCTTAAGAAATTTGAGGACAAAGTTCCTCGTATGTTTAAGGATGAAGATTAATTATTTGAACACAACAACAAAACAGAAAATATGATGGAATTTGATTTACCAAGCTCTAATTCGATTATCAAAGTAATCGGCGTGGGTGGTGGCGGCAGCAACGCAGTTAATCACATGTATAACATGGGTATTATCGGTGTGGATTTTATCGTTTGTAACACAGATCGTCAAGCGTTAGACATTTCTCCAGTGCCATTAAAAATACAACTTGGACCCTCGTTAACCGAAGGTAGAGGCGCAGGTGCACTCCCTGAAGTTGGAATGCAAGCTGCCAATGAAAATATTGAGGAAATTCGTGAACTATTAGGAAACAACACAAAATTAGTTTTTGTTACTGCCGGATTAGGCGGTGGTACGGGAACGGGTGCAGCTCCAGTAATTGCGCAAGTTGCCAAAGATTTAGGAATTTTAACTGTTGGAATTGTTACCGTCCCTTTTACTTTTGAAGGTAAAAAAAGAAGGCAACAAGCAGAAGATGGATTGGAGAAAATGCGCGAGAATGTTGACACATTATTAGTAATAAACAACGAGCGACTACACCAACTTAGTAAAAACTGCACCATTTCACAAGCCTTTGGTATGGCAGATGATATTTTGACGGTAGCCGCAAAAGGAATTGCAGAGTTGATATCAGTTACTGGCTACATCAATGTTGACTTTAATGACGTTAATACTGTTATGCGCAACAGTGGCCATGCAATCATGGGTAGTGCACAAGCTGAAGGCGAAGATAGAGCATTAATAGCTATTCAAACTGCATTAACTTCTCCATTGTTAAATGATAACAATATCGATGGAGCTCGCTACGTATTGTTAAATATTACATTTGGTGACAAAGAGTTAACAATGGACGAAATAAGTGTTATTACCGATTTTATTCAAAATGAAGCTG
>CAMAQX010000028.1 GCA_945860455.1 Lishizhenia tianjinensis | reverse complement strand
CTAGACATGACCTTACCTTCGGGATTAAATAGCATCCACTTACCGTGTCTTTTTTTATTTTTATCGTGCTCTCTTCTATATTTAACCTGTGTTTTACCCGGATACCAAATTGTCTCAACTCCATCTTTTGTTTCAATTAATGGATTTTTCTTAACGAGTTCATCCTCGGAACAACTTGTTAAAACAATTACAAATAAAAGGAAAAGGAACTTTTTCATAGTTGATTCATTAATTTTTTCATTGATTGGTTTCTATTCGAAGTTAAGCAATTTTCGGAATTGAAAATAGTGCATCATTCTTAGAACAATAAATTATTTCTCTCGATTCATGGTATAACTCACCAATAGTTCTAACGAAGTTTTTGCTTCATTCGAGGGGAATTCGGCAATTAATTGCAATGCTTTATCTGCAAATTCTTTCATTCTCTTGTACCCATATTCTATTCCCCCACACGCTATTACAATTTCCACAGCGCGTTTTACAGCTTTTGGATTTTCATTTTTGTTTTTAATGATTAACGTTAATTCTTTTTTAATTTCTGGTGTTGAATTATTCAACGCATAAATTATAGGCAGGGTTAATTTTCTTTCGCGAATATCTAAGCCGGTAGGTTTTCCAATATCATTTGGTGTACCGTAATCAAAAATATCATCTTTAATTTGAAATGCAATCCCAATAGTTTCGCCAAATAATCGCATTGTTTCCCGATTTTCGGGTTGATTTACCGACAAAGCACCGCTTTCGCAGCAAGTTGCAATTAAAGACGCTGTCTTTTTTCGGATAACATCAAAATAAATTTCCTCTGTAATATTAAGTAATCTGGCTTTTTCAATTTGAAGTAACTCACCTTCACTCATTTCTTTAACCGATCGAGCAACTACTTCCAATAAATCAGGGTTTTGTTTTTCAATGGATAATAATAATATTTTTGAAAGCATATAGTCCCCAACGAGAACGGCTACTTTGTTCTTCCATAAAGCATTTATTGAAAAAAAGCCCCTTCTTTCATTCGCATCATCAACAACATCGTCGTGCACTAACGTCGCGGTGTGTAACAATTCAACTAAGGTTGCAGCATCATACGTTTTGTTGGAAACTTCGCCAAGCATTTTAGCCGTAAGAAATACAAACATGGGGCGAACTTGTTTCCCTTTTCGTTTGATGATGTAATGGGTGACTTTGTCCAACATTGCAACTTCCGATTGCATGTTTTCTCTGAATCGATGCTCAAATTCAACCATTTCATGTTGAATAGGTTTTATAATTTGTTCTACAATACCCATAGCACAAAGTTAGGGTTTAAACAGTAAGTTAACAGCATTGTTTGAAACTATTCGAATAACTTTCCTTATTTTCGTTACCATGAAATTATTTCTTTCTCCTGAAAATTATATTGAAACAACCGAACCATTGGATATTTCTATTCCCGTTAATGCTGTATCTGATTCGGTTCGTGCTTGGTATTTAGATGCACCCACAATTGAACCGGTTCGAACAGATGCGTTTTTAGGCTCAATTCAAGAGGGAGGGGGAGTGAATTTTAGAAATGTTTTTTTCAATCCTCATGGACACGGCACTCACACGGAGTGTTGTGGGCATATTACAGAACAAGTTTTTTCAATTAATAAATCCTTGAAGCAATTTCTTGTTTCGGCACTATTGGTTACCATTGAACCTATAAAAATCTGGAATGATCTACACAAGACATTTGATGATGTGATTACAAAAAAACAGCTTGAAACTCTGATTAATCCATTGCCAGAAGTTGAAGCATTTATTGTGCGTGTGGCACCTAATTCGATAAACAAGAGGCATTTAAATTATTCGGATACTAATCCTCCTTATTTCGAAAAAGAGGTTGTCGATTTGTTAGACGAAATGAAAGTAATCCATTTTTTAACTGATTTGCCTTCCGTAGATCGAGAACTAGATGGTGGTGAATTGGCTTTTCATCATCGGTTTTGGAATGTGCCAAATTATCCTGATTTAACAAGAACGATAACGGAATTGATTTTCGTTGAAAACGCAATTTCAGACGGAGAATACTTATTGGATTTGCATGTTGCACCAATTGAAAATGATGCCAGTCCGAGTAGACCGATTTTGTATCAAATAAAAACGGTTGCCAACTAGACAACCGTTTTTAAACCAAAAACCTAAATTAAAACATTAGCTGAAAAACTTCTTTTAACAAATGCTGCAACATGTGTTAAAAGAAGCAGGTTATCTTAATTCTAAACGATTAAAACTATTAAACTGTTATCAAACTATAAACTATTTCTGCATCATTTTGCAGGATCGTTTAGAATTAATTTCAGATAACCTACTCTTTCTCCTTATTTCCTAATACCAAATCTAATTTTCTTTATTGAATCAAAATAGCCAAATGAATATTGCTCAGCATCAAATGAATAAATGCCACTTTTTGATGAGATTTTAAAATTGTACCTTTGAAAAAATTACAATATGAAATATGTTATCGTCATTCTGTTTAGTTCTATTCAATTAGTCTTGTCTGCTCAGCAATTTACTTTGCCAAACTTAAAATTTACATATGCTGAATATGAGCCGTTTATTGATATGAAAACCATGGAAATTCATCATTCAAAACATCATCAAGCGTATGTAACTAATTTAAATAAAGCGGTGGCAGGAAGCCCCTTTGAGAATAAGCCGCTTTCTAAAGTGTTATTAAATATGAGTAATGCATCGGAAGTCATTAGAAACAACGCAGGAGGTCACTACAACCACTCATTGTTTTGGGAAATCCTTACACCCAAAACATCATCACAACCATCAGAATTGTTACAAAAGGCCATTGAAGAAACTTTTGGTAAACTAGACTCATTAAAAACGAAAATGCATCAGGCTTGTATGTCCCGATTTGGTTCAGGATGGGCTTGGTTAATTGTGAATGAGGAAGGGAAATTGCAAGTCACTTCAACCGGAAATCAAGACACCCCAATTATGGACGTTGTTGCTGAAAGAGGCATACCAATTATTGGAATTGATGTTTGGGAGCATGCATATTACTTAAAACACCAGAACAAACGAAATGATTATATCTATGCTATTTGGAGTATTCTTGATTGGGGCGTGATTTCACAAAAATATGAAGATGCCTTAAAAGACCCTGTTTTGGTTAGTATTAAGTCGGATAATTGGACAGAATTAAAGGCGTTTCATAAGGTGATGTCGAATACATTTCATGCAGCTGAAAAAAAAGATTTTAAATCGATACTTGATAGGCACCAAGAATTAATGATCAAAGCATTTTTATTGAAAAATTCTGAAATACCTGTTTTGGCAATCGAGGAAAGAGTACAGATAATGAAGTCACTTGCGAAACTTGCGAAACAAACAAATGAGTTGGATGCTTTTATTTCAGCCAATAAAAAGGTAACGAATGAAGTAATTATGAAAAGACTTATCGCTATTCATGATTCTTTTCATGAAGTAATGGGCTTGTGTGGAGAGGAATAAAAAAACCGCCTCGGTTAGGAAGCGGTCTATTTATGAAAACGTAAAAATGAGCTTAGTTACCGATAGTGACTGCTATTACTTTCGTTTGATTATTAGTAGTAATTCTTAATAAATAATTCCCTTTATATACTGTTGATACATCCAAATAGCCAATCGTACTTCCTTGAAGAATCGTTTGTTTGGATATCATTCGGCCATTCATGTCCGTTAATTCGATTGCCGAATTTGTTTTATTTAATCCATTTAATTGTATGATTAATAAATCATTAGATGGATTTGGATAAACACTCACTTCAATAGCTGATTCGTTTAATGATGCTGTGGATGTGTAGGTTGTAACAGTTTCAGTGATAGAAGTAACTTTAGATCCAGTTTTATTTCCATAAAAATAAGGACCAACTACATAAGGGTATGCTGAATTCCAATTTGCATCCACTGTAGCGAAATAGCAATATATTCCATTCGGATACTCTGGAGTTATGCAAAACCGTCCATTATGAGCATCTAAATAGTCTTCTTGTCCAGCATGAGTAACAAATTCATAGTCTTCACGAAAATACCCAAGAGGGTAGGTGGTACTAACCACGGGGCCATCAGCAACATCAGTTCCATCCGCCCAAAGTGTTCTTGTAGTAATATTTCTTAATTGAAAACCAGATTTTATTCGAGTTATTCCACCCGTTCCATCCGTATTCTTGTAACCATATGCTCCATAAATAGGAAAGCCATCATAGGCAAATCCAATTAAAGGTGAATGTACAGTCGAGTTTATTGCATACAAACCATCTGCAGCATATAAATCACAAATCGTTGAGATAACTGAAAGGTCAAGATTAAAAGCACTTGGATTTTGATGGTGGTGATAATTCCCCATTGCTGGATGTCCTTTGGAGCAATCGAAACCTAATTTTTCTGCTGGAATAGCATCACGATTCCAAGAGTATGATGATCCTGGGCCGCCTGGACAAGGAGACATGCCTGGTAATCCTCCGCAAAGTGAGTTTGTAGCGGTGTTCCATGCAACCCCATCGCGGTAATCAAACAAGGCTACGCCGTTAATAAAAATCCCAATATTTCCTCCATTTGTTGCTGTTAATGTTCCTGTATTTTGTGCAGGATTCAATGATATTTTAAAAATTGCATTTTGATCCGTTGCCAGAGATGGATTACCATCTAAAAAAGGCCCTGTAGGGTAAGCTGGGATTCCGTTTGTTGAAATATATGCCCAGTTCGTAGAATATTGAACCGTTTGAACATTAGCCTCCACATTATCCTGAATCACGGTAGAATTTCCAGAAACATAGTGACTACCTAGAGTGCTTGTGGTGTTTTGCAGCCAAGAGGTGATTACCGGATTTAATTGTGAAAATAGGGAAGTACTTGTGAAGAGTAATCCCGATAAAATAATTTTTTTCATAGTTTTTTTTTTCAATTAGTTGATATTATTTGCAAAATCTTGCGTTGGTAAAAACAAAAAACGACCCATTAATATTGGATCGTTTATTTTGTTTCAATTGATTTTACTCCGCACTTGACTCGCTCTCTATTCGCTCAGGTTTCGGTAATAATATTCTTCTAGATAATTTCCATTTTTTAGTTTTTGGATCTTTGCCAACCACTTTAAATTTCAATAAATCTCCTTCTTTACAAACATCGTTCATGTTTTGAACACGTTCCCAGCTGAATTCAGAAATATGAATTAATCCATCTGTTCCAGGTATGATTTCAACAAAACATCCAAAATCTTTGATTGCTTTAATTTTTCCTTCATACTCTTCGCCTTCTTCGATTTGAGCAGGAAAAGCAATCGCACGTATACGACTAATAGCTTCTGCCATATCATCTCCATTATTTGAAAGAATTTGAACTTGTCCTTCTCCATTAGGAAGCTCTTCTATTGTAATAGTCGTTTTGGTTTCCTTTTGTAAACCTTGAATGATTTTTCCACCAGGTCCGATGATTGCACCAATCATTTCATTCGGAACAATAACTTGTTCAACACGTGGGGTATGTGGTTTGTAATCTTCTTTTGGTGCAGCTATTGTTTCTTTGATTTTCTCTAGAATGTGTAAACGTCCTGCCCTTGCTTGCATTAATGCTTGCGTTAAAACTTCATAAGGAAGACCGTCAACTTTGATGTCCATTTGACAAGCAGTAATACCTTTTTCAGTACCCGTTACTTTGAAATCCATATCACCTAAATGATCTTCGTCGCCAAGTATATCAGAAAGAATAGCAAATTTACCATCGTCAGCAACTAATCCCATTGCAATACCAGATACTGGAGCAGTGATTTTAACACCCCCATCCATCAATGCAAGTGTTCCAGCACATACTGTAGCCATTGAAGATGATCCATTTGACTCTAAAATATCAGAAACAATTCGAATTGTGTATGGATTATCAACCGGAATAACTGGTTTCAATGCACGGAGAGCTAAATTTCCGTGACCAATTTCTCTTCGAGAAGTTCCGCGAATTGGTTTTGCTTCACCCGTTGAAAAAGGAGGGAAGTTATAATGAAGCATGAATTTTTCAGTGCCTCTAAATGTCGCGCCATCAATTAATTGCTCATCCATTTTTCCACCTAAGGTCAATGTAGTCAACGATTGAGTCTCACCTCTTGTAAAAAGAGCTGATCCGTGAGCGCCTGGTAAATAATCGATTTCGCTCCAAATAGGACGAATTTCATCAAAGTTTCTACCGTCTAATCGTATGCTATCATGCAGCATAACCCAACGAACAGCTTTTTTCTTAACTTGTGAAAAATAAGTTGAAATTAAACCACTTACTTCAGTTAATTCCTCTTCGCTAAATGCAGCTTTAACTTCATTTTTAATAGCGTCGAACAATTCAGTTCTTTTCACTTTGTTTGCTAGGCCCATTCGAGCAACATCCTTACATTTTTCTAAAGCAAGTTCGAAAACTTTTGCCTGTACATCATCGTTATGTTTTTCGTGGCTATATTCTCTTTTAGGGTTTGCTGTTGAAATTTCAGCTGCTAAATCTAATTGAAATTGGCATTGTTCCTGAATAGCTGCATGGGCTAATTTAAATACCTCAACAACTTCAGCTTCAGAAATTTCTTGCATTTCCCCCTCTAACATATTGATGTCCTTCATCGTTCCAGCAATCATGATATCTATATCGGACTCAGTCATTTGTGAAAGAGTTGGATTGATAACATATTCGCCGTTTATTCTACCAACACGTACCTCTGACATTGGTCCATTAAAAGGAATATCAGATACAGCTATTGCAGCTGAGGCAGCTAAACCACACAATGCATCAGGTTGGTGAATGCCATCATAAGATATTAATTGAATCATTAATTGAACTTCAGCATGATAGTCATCTGGAAATAAAGGTCTTAGAGCTCTGTCTACTAATCGCATGATTAAAATCTCACTTTCAGAAGGTCGAGCTTCTCTTCGGAAGAATCCACCAGGGAAACGACCTGCCGCCGCATATTTTTCTTTGTAATCAACGGTTAATGGTAGAAAATCTACCCCTTCTTTGGCTTCTTTTGCTGCCACAATAGTTGCAAGTAACATAGTGTCGCCCATTCGAACTACGACCGATCCATCTGCTTGCTTAGCCAGTTTACCGGTTTCGACACTGATTTCTTTGCCGCCGGTAATGATCGATTTTTTTAAACCTATATTCATATTTATTAATTTACATTTTTTTTTGAGTACAAAGCTAAACTATAAAACTCTTCCTCAAAACGTTAAACAAAAAAAGGACAAACGACTAATGCCGAATGTCCCCTCTTAAATAAAATTGTGCTAAGAATTAACGACGTAATCCTAACACTTTAATCAAAGCACGATATTTTTCAATATCTTTTCTTTTCAAATAGTCTAATAAACTTCTACGTTTACCAACTAAAAGTTGAACCGCTCTTTGCGTTCCATAATCTTTTCTATTTTTCTTCAAGTGCTCAGTTAAATGACTGATACGAAATGAATATAATGCAACTTGACCTTCAATAGATCCAGTGTTTGACTCATCTCCGCCATGTGTAGCGAAAATTGATTTTGTAATTTCTGGTGTTAAATACATGCCAATATTATTTAAATAATTTTTATGTAGAATTCTGTAATTCAGAATGTCGAGTGCAAATCTAAGCTTTTATTTTTACTATTCAAAGATTGTGATCAATATCTTAACAATTCATTAAAAAATAATTGTTTATAGTTTTTTATTTTTTTGTCACTTTGTCGCAACTGAAAGGTTACTTTTGCATGAGTCTATGACAAAAATGAAAAAATACCTCTTGAAATTAGATGAAGATCTAGATTTTGAAGTAATTGGAATTTCTTCTCATCAATTAGATTATCGCCTAGTTTGGTCAATAAATGCGGCATTGAGGCTGCACCTAATCAAAGCTGTAAAACCACTGATTGTTTATAATGAAAAGAAAAATGAAGAAATTTCGTTTCCTGTTTATTCTTATCAAGATGAATTAGATCGTATAGGTTATTATTTATTGAAAAATAAAAATGGTCTTGACTTTTTAATTCCTGAAGCTGTGAATATGGATTATTTTCTGTTTTTAACGAAAAATCACGCAATTGTAATTGAACAATTTGTTACTGATTTACGCAGGATTGAGACCGTTTTAGCAGCTTTTATTTTTGACAATCAAAAACATAAATCATTTCAATACTTAGAATTTAATTAATACCATGGAAAAAGAGTTAACACAATTTGGAATGAATCCAATTACGATTAATAAGAAAACAAAAATCGTAGCTACAATTGGTCCAGCCTCTATGCCAAAAGAGGTTTTGAGGGAGATGATTTTAAGTGGATTAAATGTTTGTAGGCTGAATTTCTCGCATGGTGGATATGAAGATCATGCAACGGTTATTCGAAATGTTCGTGAGTTAAACATTGAATTAGGATTAAATGTGGCATTACTGGCAGATTTACAAGGTCCTAAAATAAGAACGCATGAAATGGAAAATAATGGAGTCAATCTTATACCTGGTAACGAAATAATGATTGTGACTGAAAAGGTAGTTGGTAACGAAAATCGATTTTCTATCAACTATTCGCAATTACCCAAAGAAGTGAAGTCTGGAGAAAGAATTTTGTTGGACGATGGAAAAATTGTGTTAGAAGTTATCGCCTCAGATGATGAAAAAGAAATTAGAACTAGAATAATCAATGGAGGAATTCTTTCATCAAAAAAAGGAGTTAATTTTCCAAATACAACGATTTCTTTGCCTTCACTTACGGAGAAAGATAAATTAGATCTCGAATTCGCTATTGAAAATGAAGTTGATTGGATTGGTTTGTCATTTGTTCGTTCTGCTCGAGATATTATTGAGTTAAAGCATATCATTTCCGAAAGACGAAGTAATGCTAAAGTAATTGCAAAAATTGAAAAACCAGAAGCCGTTGCGGATATGGATGATATTATCAGTGAGAGTGATGGTTTAATGGTCGCTCGTGGTGATTTAGGGGTGGAAATTCCTTATCAACAAGTTCCGCTTATTCAAAAGATGTTGATCCAAAAATCCATTCGCCAAGCCAAACCAATTATTGTGGCTACTCAAATGATGGAGAGTATGATAACTAGTCTTACTCCAACGAGAGCAGAAGTGAATGATGTGGCGAATGCCGTATTAGACGGGGCGGATGCTGTAATGTTGTCGGGAGAAACCTCGGTTGGTAAATATCCGATTCAGGTAATTCAAACCATGAGTAAGATCGTAATGGAAATGGAAAACCATGATGGTATTTATAACAAAGAAGAATTGCCTAGTAAGATTCACGATCGTTTTATTGCTGATTCCATTTGTTTCAATGCCTGTAGATTGTCACAGCGCGTTGAGGCAAATGCAATTTTAACCATGACTTTTTCTGGATATACAGCATATAAAATTGCTTCTCAGCGACCGAAAGCTCCCATATTTATTTTTACTAGCAATCCAAAAATTCTTACTCAATTAAGTTTAATTTGGGGTGTGAAAGCATTTTATTACAACAAGCAAATAAGCACAGATCACACAATTGCAGATATAAAGTACTTAATGAAAAAAAATGGTTTTCTAAAAGAAGGTGATCTTGTTGTGAATATTGCATCTATTCCATTAGAAGATTTGGGTGGCTCAAATATGTTGAAACTAAGTTATTTAGATTAGTTCTTTGAATGTTTTAATTGAATTAATTTATACTTGATTTTCTCCAATCGATCAATGATGATTTCTTCAGGAGAAAACTCGAATAATGATTCTTTAAAAACTTCTTTTTTCTTTCTTGTTTTTAATTGAACCTTTGCAGCGTCTAATTTATATCCTTGAACCTTGACAAGATTATAAATCTTTTGAATAGTCTGGATTTCTCTAGTGGTGAATAATCGATTTCCTTTCTTGTTTTTTTTTGGTTGTTCTAGCTCAAGTTCTTTCTCCCAAAAACGAATTAATGAAGCATTCACTTCAAATAATTGTGCTACTTCACCAATAGAGTAATACAATTTAGTTAATTTTGAATAATCAATACTGATTTCTTTTTTCATTGTAACGAAGATAGTGAAAATTAGTGATTTCGGTTTTATTATTTAAAGTACTTTTTTCAACAAATGACTCAATTATCTAAAAATCAATGGAGTGAAAGACGGGTTTGGTTATTTGTTTTTCTAACGGGATTGTTTGTTACTAATGCAGTTACGGCAGAATTGATCAGCAATAAGTTAATTAAAATTCCTATTAGCTTTTCTATTGGAGATTGGAAAATGGGCCCTTTCGTAACAATTATAGGAATATTACCTTGGCCAATTGTGTTTTTACTCACTGATTTACTCAATGAATTCTATGGTCCAAAGGCTGTTAGGAGAGTATCTTGGATAACCGCAGTTCTGATTGCTTATTGTTTCGTAATAATTGGGATTACTATTAGTATACCAGCATTTAGTTTACCGGGTGCTGATTTAGCTTCGGATCAAGCATATAATCAAGTGTTTGGTCAAGCTCAAATGGTAATTTTAGGGAGTATAATTGCGTTTTTAGTTTCCCAATTGATAGATGCTTTTGTCTTTGATAAGATTAAAAAACGCACGGGTAATCGATTTATTTGGCTAAGAAGCACCGGTAGCACTTTGATATCTCAATTAATCGATTCCTTTATTGTCTTATATGTAGGTTTCGTGCTACCTGGTAAAATTCAATTTACTGACTTTCCGAGTCTAGCATTTACCAATTATTCGTTGAAAATTTTCATTGCAATTGCATTAACTCCTTTGATTTATGTTGGACATTATTTTGTGAAAAAATACTTGTCAAAACAAGGATTTTCTACGGAGCAAATGCCAAATGAGGTAGATTGAAGCTATTAAGGCCAGAAATGCACCAAAAATAAAGGAATAAAGAACTGTATTTTTAGTTGAGTCGTAAAGCATTAAAGTTACAATGGAGCCTAGCATAATTCCGCCTTCTAATGCGATAAACATAGTCCCCGCTCCAACACCTCTCCTATCTAAGTGCGATAAATCAGCTGTCCAGGCAAATAACGTTGGACTTGAAATTCCAGTGGCACAACCAAAAATAATCGCAGCAAAAGTATATGAGTTTATAGTCGATGATAAACCAATCAGGAGCATAGCGGTTATCAAAAATAGATTCCCGATAAGGAGAGTCTTTCTGCGTCCAATTCTATCGGAAAGGGAACTTGAAAAAAGGCGAATTAAAATAGTTGATATTACATAGATTCCGAAAAACCAACCCTTGTTGTTTATTCCTAGAAAATTTGAAATATCAGGGGTGATGACGAAAATTATTCCAGAAGAAGTAGCTGTAAGAAACATAACCACTGCAGCTGGAAATACAGAGGGTTCAACAATGTCATTCCATTTAACACGAAGAACGTTTAACTGAAAGGGTTGTTTTTCTCTTAAAGTTTCTTTCACGAATGTTGCTAATACAAGAGAAATGAGACAAATTAAACCAGAAAATCCAAATAATACGGTATAGTTTGATTGAATAAATATCCATGATCCTAATGCTTGACCAACTCCAATTCCCAGCGAAATGAATGTTCCCCATATACCCATTGCTTGCCCTCTCGATTTTTCTGGTAAAACATCCGTTATTAATGCTGTTGCGCCTGTGGGCATAAATCCCGCACTAAATCCATGAAGAAAACGAAGTGTAAAAAAGAAAAATAAAGATTGTGCGATGGGGTAGGAGATTGAAACAAAAATACAAATAACAATACCAATATAAATAGATGTTTTACGACCTACTAAATCAGCTATTTTACCAGAAAAAGGTCTGGAAATCCCGGCTGAAATAGTGAAAAGAGTAATAATCAATCCCTTAAGATCGGAGCTTCCAAGCGCAGTTAAATAACCATTTAACTCTGGCATGATAAGGTTGAAACTCATCATGAAAAAAAACATGGAAAGTGACATTAACCAAAAGTTCGAACCGTAATTAAAGTACTTTCTTGTTTTCAAGCTACAAAAGTACGAACAATAGTTTTGTTTGAGATGATTCGATTGTTGTAGTTTTTGAATATCTTCGTTTTATGAAGTATGTGATTATAGATGTTGAGACTACTGGGGGAAGTCCAAAGACATCAAAGATTACAGAAATTGCACTTTACAAATTCGATGGTGAATCAATAATTGATGAATTTATTACACTAGTTAATCCGGAGGAAAGGATACCTGAGTTCATTGTGAAATTAACAGGTATTTCAGACGGAATGGTTGCTCAAGCTCCTCGGTTTTTTGAAATAGCCAAAGAAGTTGTTGAATTTTGCAGTGATTCAGTTTTTGTAGCTCACAATGTTTCTTTTGATTATAATGTGGTTCGGGGTGAATTTAAACGCTTGGGATTTGATTTTCGTTTGCCTCATTTATGCACGGTACGCGCTGCACGGTTACTTTTGCCAGGATATAAATCTTACAGTTTAGGGAATATAACAAGGGAATTAGGTATTGCTATCATTGGGCGACATCGGGCAGGTGGGGATGCGTTGGCAACAACTCATTTGTTTCAACTGATGCATCAAACAGATTCTTTTAAGTTAAGTGGGTTGATACAGCATGAGTTAAATCCAAAATTATTGCATGAGTCGCTTGATTTAGACGCAATCGATAATTTACCTTCGAAGACGGGGGTGTATTTTTTTTATAATGAGCACAATGAATTGATTTATATTGGAAAAAGTAAAAGTATTAAAAGTCGGATAGAGCAACATTTGCGTAATACCAAGAATGAAAAAGGAACACTTTTAATAAAAGACATTGCTCGTGTGGAGTATAAATTGACTGGTTCTGAATTGATAGCATTGCTTTATGAGTCTAGCTTAATTAAGAATCATAAACCAAAATATAATCGAGCATTGAAGAAAGATCAATTTAGCTATGGGTTATATGATGATTTAGAACTAAATGGTTACTTGCGTTTGCATGTTCAATTGAATTCTAAATCTTCAAGTTTTCCGATTATTCAATTCAGTTCTAGAAAAGAAGGTAAGGATTATTTGGAATCTTTACGAACAGAATACAAATTGTGTGAAAAATATTGTGGTTCTATACCCATAAAAAATGCTTGTTTTTACCACCAAATTGACGCTTGTAACGGGGCTTGTATAGATTCTGAAAAACCTGTTGACTATAATATTCGCGTTCAACAAGCAATAAATCAATTAACCTTCGAACGCAAAAGTTTTTACATCATCGATAAGGGCAGAGAGAAATATGAAAAAAGTCTGATTTGGGTAGAATCGGGAGTGTTTAGAGGCTTTGGATTTGCGCCTCATCACTTCAATAACTTGGATCCTATTTTTTGGAATAGGTTTATAAAAATCCAAACGGAAACAAACGATGACAAGACAATAATAAATCAGGCTTTAACGAAAAAACCTGACATGAAAATTATTTCAATTTAATAGTTATTTTTTGGTTTTTGTCAAATCCAATAACATTGGAGATGCTACTAGTAAGGAAGAGTAAGTACCTACAACAATCCCAACTAACAAAGCAAAAACGAATCCTTTAATTGATGCTCCACCTAGTAAGAAAATTACTATCAATACAACAATTGTGGTCATAGAGGTGTTAATTGTTCTTGACAATGTTGCGTTTAGCGCTCCATTTACTTCGGTTGCTAAATCTGTGTCTTTTTTCCAAGAAAGGTCTTCACGAATCCTATCAAATACAACAACCGTATCATTGATTGAGTACCCAATAACTGTAAGGATTGCAGCGATAAATGCTTGATCTACATCCATGTTGAAAGGAAGGATCCCATTAAACAAAGAGAAAACACCTAAAACGATAACAACATCATGGAATAAAGCAGCAATTGCACTAAAGGAATATTGCCATTTACCGAAGCGCAATAAGATATATGCGAAAATCATAACTAAAGATAATCCAATTGCCAGAGAGGATGAAGTAATCAACTCACCTGATACTGTTGAAGAAACGCTTCTAGTTTCAACAATCTTATAACTACCAAGTTTTGAAGTACATTTGTTTAAACCTTCTGTTAACTTCGCTTTCACTTTTGATTCACCTGAATCTTCTGATAATAAGTAGTTCGTTGTAATTTCTATAAAGAAGTTATTTGATTTTGTTTTAATATCAACCGATGCACCACCAAAAGCAGAAGTTAAATTAGCCTTAACGAACTCAATATCATTAGCAACAGATTTCTCAAATTTGATTCCATAGGTTCTACCACCAGAGAATTCTACAGAAGGTTTTAATCCTTTTGTTGCAACAAGAACAAGGGAACCAACTACTAGAACCGAAGAAATAATGTAATATATCTTTCGTTTACCGATAAAATTGATTTTAAGGTTTTTAAATGCGTTTTTAGTCAATTTTGTATCAAACTCAATGGACATGTTTTTACTCATCATCCAAATAAATATTAATCGTGAAATTACTAGGGCAGCAAACACAGAAGTGAAAATACCAATAATTAATGTGGTTGCAAAAGACTCAATAGGTCCTGAACCAAATATTTTCAATACAATCGCGGTTAACAATGTGGTTACGTTTGCATCAATGATTGAAGATAATGCCATTTTATATCCTGTATCAATTGCAGTAGCTTGATCTTTTCCGTTGGCTAACTCTTCCCGTATCCGTTCATAAACAAGAACGTTCGCATCCACGGCCATACCAATTGTAAGTACGATACCTGCCATACCCGCCAACGTTAATACTGCGCCAAAACTTGCTAAACAACCAAAAATGAAGAAGATGTTTGCTATCAATGCAATGTTTGCAACTAGACCAGACTTACCATAATAGAAATACATGTACAAGAAAACTACGAATAGGGCAATTCCGAAGGAAATTAATCCAGCTTTAGTATTCTCGGCACCAATTGTTGGGCCTACTTTTGTTTGTTCTTTGATAACGCAAGGTGCTGGTAAAGCTCCTCCGTTAAGTAATCCAGCTAAATCTTTTGCTTCTTCAACCGTGAAATTACCAGATATTTGTGTGTTACCCCCATTAATTGCTTGATTAACACGTGGCGCACTGTAAACAACATCGTCCATTGTAATTGCAATGAATTTATTTACATTTTCAGCGGTCATTTTAGCCCATTTATCAGCACCTTCACTTGTCATTTGAAGATCAACTGTAATATCGCCATTTTGAGAATCGTAACCAGTACTTGCTTTTAAGATGTCTTTACCACCAACATCTGCTTTTCCACTTTCTGGTACTTTACAAGCATACAATCTATATCCCATTTCTTTGGATTTTTCGTCCATTTTCTCTGGCTCTGCAGACCACATGAATTTCAAATCTTCAGGAAACAAGGAAAGAATGTCGGCTCTTCTTAGTAATTCTTCTGCTTTACTTTTATCTGCTACTTTCACAGAACCAACAGCAAAATCATTTGCATTCCCTTTGATTAAATCACCTAACCCTTTTTGATTTGTGGATAGATTAGCTGTTTTGTCATCTTTCTTAGCTGCTTTTTTTACTGTGTCTTTGGAATCCTTTGTCGCTGTTGCATTTCCGGAACCAACTAAAGTATCCTCATCAATAATACCATCGTCACTATTCGTTGGGTCATATGCTTGTTTTGATAAAGCAACTGCTTGACTCCATTGAGAAGTGATATCATTGAAAACATATGTTTCATAAAACTGAAGGTTGGCTGTAGATTGTAATTTAGCAGCCACAGTAGTTTCATCTTGAACTCCTGGAAGTTCAATATACAATCGATTTTTAGATGGATCTTTTTGAATGTTTGGTTGAGCAACACCAAATTGATTAATCCTTTTGTTCATAATTTGTTCAACTCCATCCATTGAAGAAGAAGCAATTTTTCTAAAATAATTCTCTACGTCCGAATCAGATGATTTTCCTGTCAATCCATCAATATCTGTCAAGTTAAATAATTTGACTGCTAAGTCATTATTTTGTTTTTTATTTTCATCTAAAAATAGATCGATGAAGTCTCCTCCGTTTTTATATCGATTGGAGGCTGCTTCAAAAACCTTTTTGAATTTAATATCTCTTGGATTTCTTGCG
>CAMAQX010000027.1 GCA_945860455.1 Lishizhenia tianjinensis | reverse complement strand
TGTGTTGTTTTCATTTCAGTAGCAATTTCCTTATAATTTAAACCCTCAAATCGATTAAGTATAAACGCAATTTGTTGATTTTCAGGTAATTTTCTTAAGTTGTTTTTAAAGGCTAACTCTAATTCCTTGTATTCTAATTCTTCCAAGGGTGTTTGCTGATTGGATTTTAGGGGTAGAGATTCAGTATCAATCGGTATCATTTTACCAGATCGTTTTTTACTATTTTTTCGGCGAATTAACTCGTTTGATTTGTTCATTGCAATACGATAAATCCACGTTTTCAATTGACTCTCACCTTTAAAAAATTCAATGGATAACCAAATTGAAATAAATACCTCTTGTGTGATATCTTCTGCTTCCTCCTTATTACCAACTAAATTAAAGCAAATAGTATAAACCATAGCAGAATACAATTCAACAACATAATTAAATACTTCTTTGTTTCCTTGTTTTAATTCCCTTACTATTTCTATTTCCTCCACCCTGAATTTAGTAGTTTATTTGTGTCATAATGCGCTAGACTATTTGATTTTTGTAAGATAATTAGTATCTGTTAGCGTCCATAAAAAAGCTTTCAGTTGCTTTTGCTCTTGGGTACTTATCTCAAAGGGTTGAATTAGTTTGGATTGTAATCGATTTCCTTGTCCTCCTTTTCTATAATGGTCTATGATTTCATCGATTGTCGTCAGGGTACCGTCATGCATATAAGGAAAGGTTAACTCAATGTTTCGAAGTGAAGGAATTTTAAATTTTCCTATATCTGCTGAATCTAGATGAATTCTAAATCTACCTTTATCCTCACCAAATTCTTTGTGTAACCCATTGTTTTGTGCTTCAAATGTGGTGAAATAGGGTGGGGGATGGCACTGAATACAATACAGTTTCTCGGTGAATAATTTCATGCCTGCTTTTTCGGTGGCGGTTAGTACTGAATTATTACCTCTAATGAATTGATCGTATCTAGAATTGAGCGACAGTAAGGATCTTTCAAAGGCCGAAATAGAACGAGTTAAGACGTAAGCGTCAAAATCGCGGTTAAATATTTTTTTAGCCTCCTCTTGGTACTTGGGAATATTTCTCAATTTTTGGATCAAATCTTTCATGTTATGTCCCATTTCGGTATGTTCTTGAATGGGAACAATAACTTGCATTTCAAGGCTTGGTAAATGAGCATCAAACATTACTGTTTTTAAAAAAGCGGAATTCAAAATTGATGGAGAATTGCGGGTTGTAGTTCTGCCAAAAATACCTTCGCTGGTTTTTCTTCTATCCGTAAATGCAAATTCAGGAACATGACACGTTGCGCAAGAAACAGTTTCATTGAGAGATAATCGTTTGTCAAAGAATAATTTCTTGCCTAATTCGATTTTTTCGGCAGTAATTGGATTTTCTGAAGGTGTTGGAATTTCACTAATTTCTACCGAAAATGGTTTTATAACTGAACATTTCAGAAAAAGCAATAAACAAACACCAATAAAAAATAAAAATTTAATGGCTGATTTCATATTGCTTAATGAATTACTCGAAAATGACCTATAACATTTTCTAGGTTGTCTAACATACTAACCGTATAAACTGCTGAAGGAATGGAACTTGTCATAAAACTACCACTCGATTCTTGTGTGTTAATTGATGAAATAATTTTTCCATTCATGTCAATGACTAGTATTTTATCTAAATTACTAATGGAATGCCAAATAAACTCAATTTGATCGGTATGATTTACAAAATAAGCTTTTGTTTCTGTTATGTCTGAAAATAATTGGGCTGTAGAAAGTTGTGTGAAAACAGATTCTGTCACTACATTGTTTAGTATTGTAACATTTACTCCAACCTGATCGTGCAAGATTCCAACAGTACTCAATGGGATGTTATTAATCCATCGATCGACATGACAATTCAAATAAACATCAATTTGGTCTGGTGCAGAATTAGTTTGAACAATATTCATAATCTCAACAAGTTGCTGATTATTATTTCCTAAATTATGTAACTCAAAATAGGCTTCTAAATTTCCGTCACCATTATCGTCTGCATATCCTCCAATAATCATGTGCATGTATCCGACTTGCCACCCCCAGTACATTGAAGGGGTTTGAAAGCTCTGGGGATGATTTTCAGGATAAAGTGAAATATCAATTGCGTCAGCTCCATTTTGTGTATTTAGCGGTTTCGGTACACCAATCATAAAATTTAGTTTTTCAATTTGATTTATGGGGTAGTTTCCAACTAATAAAGTATGATTTTGGGGCTCAACTATGAAAACGGAATCAATTACCGTAATCTGACCTCCATCATGGGTTATTTGAAGTTCAGATAAATAGTAATCGAAATGATCTAGTTTGAATGTTTTTCCATCCCAACCAGTGTAATTTACATTAATCTGAAGGTTTGCGTTCTGAAAAACGGGTGCGATTTCTAAAAAAATATTCTTCTGTGCATAAATAGTGTAAGTACTTATTACTAATAGGATGAGGTGAGCTATTATTGACTTCATGCGAAATTAATTTTGGGTTTTATTGCTAAAATTCTATATTACAAATAAATACAATGAACGCGGAAATTAAATTATTGATTACTTTTTTTGTGCAATGTATAAAAGTTCTCCTTGCATCAATCTAAATTTATCAATTGTTTCTTGGTCATAATGATTAGTTAAAACGAAAATATCAACTGAAAACCCCGCTTTCTCAAGCCAATGCGGATAGTCTTTTCCAAAAAGTCGAACATGATCTTTTTGCCAAAAGTGTTTTTCGCGGTCTTCTGGGCTTGTAATGCTTGCATCTTCATAGGTTGTTTCTCTTGAAAAATCTTGAGGAACTTGCATAATTGCCCAGCCTCCAATTTTCATTACACGAAATAATTCAGTCATGCATTGAAATGGGTCATCCACATGCTCCATAACATGATTGCAAAAAACGACATCAAATTGATTGTCCTCGAGTGGAATATGATGAAGATCGAAATGAAGATCAGCAAGCGGTGATTCAAGATCTCCTGTTAGGTAGTCAAGGTTTTTTTGGGCTTTGAATTTACTGTAAAAACACTGCTCTGGCGCGATGTGTAGAACTTTTAACTTGTTAGCTGTAAAGAAATCACTTTCATTTTTTAAATAAAGCCACATCAACCGATGGCGTTCCAATGTTAAATCATAAGGACATAGCGCATTTTCTCGATGAGCCACGGAAGAACCGTAGGATAAAAAAGAAGAAAAGGATTTTTCGCAAACGGGACAAGTAACCTTTTTTCCACGGTACAAATAGGGAGCGAAAAACTTGAAAATATAACTAAGCCGAATTAATAAAGGCCTAGGTAAGGTGTTCAATAAGTACTTATAAATTGCTTTCACTATTCAAAACTACAAAAAAGAAGTTTGAATTACTTATTAAAACTACAAATGTTCACGAGACTTTATGTATTTGTAGACACGATGAGTCAAAAAGATATTGATTAAAATTATTGCAATTACAAGATATCCGAGTAAATCAAAACGTTCCAATGGACTTGTTTCTGAATTTTGGAGAACAATCATTCCACCCAACATCGCGGCAATTCCACCAGCCATTTGTTGTAAAGAAGAATTAATACTCATGAATGCTCCGCGGTCTTGCATTTCAGGTAATGATGCAGTCAATGCTTGAGAAGGAATCATCCTTGCCATTATCCCCACCATCATAAATCCATTTACAACAATCAAAATGAAAAGGGAAGTTTGCTGTAACTGAGAATAAATTAGAACAGAAAATACCATAAGCACTGAGGCTCCCGTGAAAATGGTAAATTTATTAACACGGTCACTGATAAATCCGATGAGTGGCATAGCGGCAAAAGTGATTAGTCCAACGATCATAAACATGAGGGGCAGTTCACTTTGGGCTATACCAACATTATTAACGGCAAAAGCGGAGCCCCACGGCATCATTAAATATCCACCGAGGGACATAAAAGCGGTTGCAATGAACCCGATTCGGTATTGTTTGTTTTTGATCGTATTCCACATGTGCCTCAACGGATTCGCACGTTGCAAGGAGAGATGAGCTGTTACTGGTTTTAAAATGAAGTAAACGGCACCAAAAATGATCATGGATAATCCAACAATCAGGTAGAATGGCGCTTGCCAGTTCCACTGATTGGCCAAAAATAAACTAATGGGAATTCCTAAAATCTGACTAATTCCAAATCCCATTTGAATAAATCCCATTACTCGTCCTCGTTGGTTGAAATCAAAAATATCTGCGACTATTGCCAATGAAATTGAACTAATTACCCCACCGAAAATTCCAGTTATAATGCGTGAAAACACTAAAAATTCATAAGAATTTGATATCCCACAAAGTAAAGTCCCAACAATGAATCCTGTATAGAAGAAAAGCAACAGTTTTTTTCGGTCAAATTTATCTGCAAAACTAGCGGTTAAAAAGCCTGAAAATCCGGCGGATAGTGCGTAGCTTGAAACAACAATTCCAAATTGACTTGGTGTCATTTTCATCGATTTCATCAAGATATCGCCTAGTGGTGACATTACCATAAAATCTAAAACGACTGAAAATTGTGTTAACGCTAATAATGAAACAACAGCAATTTGATAAGGTGTAAAAGGACTTCCTTTGGTTGGTTTGGTCATATTGAAAATTGAATTGTAAAATTATTCCAAAAGCTGTAAATAAAAATCGCGCAAAAAAATCTCTAATTGCGTGATTCATTTTTGTCTTACTTATCGAGTAAATAACATTTCTCTGAACTTAGGCAATGGCCATAATTCATCATCCACCAATAATTCTAATTTGTCAGCGTGATATCTAATTTCTTCAAAAGTTGATTTTACATGGTCACAATATGCAATGGCTTTATCTTCAGCATCCTCTATTTTGTTCGCTAATTTACGTTGAATAAGCATGTTGTCAGAGGCTGATTTCATTGCATTCATGTGTTCTGAAATACGTTGTATTAATGACATTTGAGCTTTCGATGCTTCTTTTCCGACTTTTTCACCTAGAATATTTATTAAACCTTGCACATTTAGAATCAATTTATTTTGATACTCAACAGTTGCCGGAATAAAATAATTTTGGGTAATATCTCCCATAAGTCGCGATTCGATTTGAATTTTTAATATATAGTTTTCAAATTCAATTTCTCGTCGTGCATCCAATTCGCGTGAAGAAAGAACGCCCATTTCATCAAATAATTTGGCTACTTTTTTATCGTGCCATACTTTTAATGCGCGCGGTGTATCTTTCAAATTGGCTAAGCCTCTTTTTTCAGCTTCTTTCACCCATTCATCACCATATCCGTTGCCTTCAAAACGTATTTTTTTCGATTGTTTAATTATTGACTGTAATTCTTTAAGAATCGCCTCGTCTTTAGCTTCCCCTTTATTAATACGAGCATCTACTAATTTTTTAAATTCTTTTAATTGTTTTGCCATGATGGTATTTAATACTATCATTGCCGATCCACAATTTGCAGATGAACCTACTGCCCGGAATTCAAATTTATTTCCTGTAAATGCAAAGGGAGATGTTCTATTTCTATCCGTATTATCAAGTAATATTTGCGGAATTTTACCAATGTTTAATTTTAACTCGGTTTTATCCTGTGGTGTCATTTTACCAGCCTTCACATTTTTCTCAATGTCATCTAATAATCCAGATAATTGAGTTCCGATAAACGTAGAGATTATTGCGGGGGGAGCTTCATTTGCTCCTAGACGATGATCATTTCCTGCAGATGCGATACATGCACGAAGTAAATCAGCATTATCATGAATTGCCTTAATTGTATTCACAAAAAATGTAAGGAATTGTAGGTTAGTTTTTGGATTTTTTCCTGGGGCTAACAAATTAACACCGGTATTTGTACTCAACGACCAATTGTTGTGTTTTCCAGATCCATTCACTCCTGCGAAAGGTTTTTCGTGAAGCAACACTCTAAAATCATGTTTACGTGCAATTTTCTCCATTAAATCCATCAAAAGTAGATTGTGATCATTGGCTAAATTACATTCTTCAAAAATGGGAGCGCATTCAAACTGATTAGGGGCCACTTCGTTGTGACGAGTTGTAACAGGAATGCCTAAAAGCAAAGATTCCATTTCAAATTCACGCATGTAAGCAGTAACTCTTTCAGGGATTGAGCCAAAATAATGATCCTCCAATTGCTGACCTTTTGCTGGAGCATGGCCAAAAAGAGCTCTTCCTGTCATTATTAAGTCGGGTCGTGCATTGAATAATGCTTGATCAATTAAAAAATATTCTTGTTCCCATCCTAATGTAGCATTAACTTTTGTGACATTTTTATCGAAATATTGACATACTTCAACAGCTGCTGTATCAACGGCATGAAGAGCTTTTAACAAGGGCATTTTATAATCTAAGGACTCACCAGTATAAGAAATAAAAATGGTTGGAATACAAAGGGTTTTTCCAATTACAAATGCCGGTGAAGATGGGTCCCATGCGGTATAACCTCGTGCTTCAAATGTATTTCTTATACCTCCATTTGGAAATGAAGATGCATCCGGCTCTTGCTGAACCAACATATCACCGTCAAATCGTTCTATCGCCTTACCCGGACCAATTGGTTTAAAGAAAGCATCATGTTTCTCTGCCGTAGCTCCTGTAAGTGGTTGAAACCAATGTGTATAATGAGTAGCGCCTTTAGATATAGACCACTCTTTCATGGATGAGGCTACTTGATCCGCATTTTTACGATCTAATCGTTTGCCGTTGTTTATGGATTCCATCATCGACTTATAGGTCTCCGACGGCAAATACTCACGCATTACTTCAGCATGAAAAACATTTTTTCCAAATAATTCAGATAACTTACCATCATATTCGATGTGTTTCGGTTCTCTATTCAACACATCTTGGTAAGCGCGCAATCTTTTTGTAGCCATTTTTAAAAATTTTCGGTAAAATTAGAAAAATTCTAGGGGTGCTCGAAATAATTTTGTTAAAAATGTTCAACTTATTAAAAATTACAGGGGGTGTTTTTAAAAAAACCATGTAAAAATGTTACAGTAAAAAAAAAGCTGCCTTTTTAGGACAGCTTCATAAAATTGGATGTAGAATTAGTTTTTTTCTAATTTCCCTTTGATTTTCCCTTTGATTTTATCAACAACCGGTTTAGCAACTTCTTTTCCTTCTTCTATTTTCTCGCTTGCCTTTTCTTTTATTTCAGAAGCTTTTTCTTTCACTTTATCCATAGTGGTTTCCTCATTTTTGGATGATTCTTCACCCATTTTTTCTGATTCTGTCGCCATCTCTTCCATAGAGCCTTCGTCCATAGTAGCATTTGCAGATCCTTCGTCTTTTTTTCCGCCGCATGAAACTAAAACGGTAGATGTTGCAAATACGATTGCAAGAGATAAAATAATTTTTTTCATTGTTAAAATTTTGAATTGCTCAAATATATTTATTTTAAGTATACAAAAATCTTCGAATAAAAATATTTTTCAACCGTGTTGTTATAATGCGCAGAACGAAAAATATTTCACTATCTTCGAACGTAAATCAAGCGATATGTCAACTTTTACTATAAATTCATTCGATCAATATAAAGAATCATATAACTGTTCAGTCGAAAATCCCCATCAATTTTGGGATGAAATTGCCCAGCATTATACTTGGTTTAAACCCTATACAGAAGTTTCCAGATTTTCCATGGAGGATGCTCAATTTTCCTGGTTTAATGGAGGGGAGACAAATATTACCTTTAATTGTTTAGATCGCCATTTACCTCAATTAGCCACTAAAACTGCACTACTTTTTGAACCCAATGATCCTTCTGAGCCGCACCAAGAAATAACCTATGTTGAATTGCATCATCGTGTTTGCGAATTAGCAAATGTTTTATTGAAAAAAGGCATTCGAAAAGGAGATCGGGTTTGTATCTATCTACCAATGATTCCGGAATTGGCAATTAGTTTATTGGCTTGCGCTAGAATTGGAGCAATACACTCCGTTGTTTTTGCTGGGTTTTCTGCCGGAGCACTGGCGTCAAGAATTGACGATTGTTCCTGTAAAATGGTGATTACATCCGATGGTGGTTATCGTGGGAATAAAACAATTGATTTGAAAGCTATTGTTGATGAAGCATTAATTCATTGTTCAACTGTTGAGACCGTTTTGGTAGTGGAACGAACAAAAGAACAAATCAATATGATCGAAGGGAGGGATTTTTGGTTAAAAAGTGAACTATTGGGTGTTTTAACCGATTGTCGGGCTGAACCAATGCAGTCTGAAGATCCCTTATTTATTTTATATACATCCGGATCAACGGGTAAACCAAAAGGAATGATGCATTCTACCGGTGGTTACATGGTGTATGTTGGATATACTTTTCAGAATGTTTTTCAATACCAACCATCAGATGTTTTCTGGTGCACAGCAGATATTGGTTGGATTACAGGTCATTCCTATATTTTATATGGTCCTTTATTGAATGGAGCCACAACCGTTCTATTCGAAGGAATACCATCTTATCCTGATTTTGGACGTTTCTGGTCAGTGATTGAAAAATATAAAGTAACTCAATTTTACACAGCCCCAACTGCAATACGATCATTAGCAAAAGAACCATTGTCATGGGTAGAAAAGTATAATCTTTCTTCTTTGAAGATAATTGGAAGTGTTGGTGAACCCATAAATGACGAAGCATGGCAGTGGTATTTTGAAAATATAGGGAAGTCAACTTGTCCAATTGTTGATACGTGGTGGCAAACCGAAACGGGTGGGATTTTAATTTCTCCTTTACCAGGAATAACAAAATTGAAACCAACCTATGCTACTTTACCGTTACCTGGAATTCAGCCCGTGTTAATTAATGCGGATAAAGAAACAATTGATAAAAATGAAACTGACGGTAGTCTCTGCATAAAATTCCCTTGGCCATCTATCGCTCGAACTATTTGGGGAGATCATCAGCGTTATAAGGATACGTATTTCACAGCCTTTCCGGGATATTATTTTACAGGAGATGGAGCATGGAGGGATGAAGATGGATATTACCGAATTACAGGTAGAGTAGATGATGTAATTATTGTTTCCGGACATAATTTAGGTACTGCGCCAATCGAAGATGCAATAAACGAACACCATTTCGTTGCTGAATCAGCAATTGTTGGATTTCCTCATGATATTAAAGGCAATGCATTGTATGGTTTTGTTACCTTAAAGGATGGAATTGGTGATTTTGACGAAAATCAATTAAAAAAGGAAATCAACCAGTATGTTTCTGATCAAATTGGACCAATCGCAAAATTGGATAAAATTCAATTCACAACTGGACTTCCAAAAACCCGTTCAGGAAAAATCATGCGCCGCATTCTACGTAAAATTGCTGAAGGTGATTTTTCAAGTTTTGGAGATATTTCAACACTTTTGAATCCCGAAATTGTCGATGAAATAAAAAATCAAGCACTTTAAGAATTGTAAAAATAAATTAATAATAAAAATATAGTATATGTTTCAAGCTCAACGGTTATTTGATGTTCCTTATTATCAGTTGAAAAACTTCCCAAATGAGAATATGTTTGTTACCAAAACAAACGGTAATTGGGTAGGAGTTCATACAAAATCATTTTTGGATCAAGCGATGATGATTTCTCGCGGACTAATCGCATTCGGTGTTGAACCAGGGGATATGGTGGCTATGGCATCGTCAAATCGCATTGAATGGAATATTTTTGATATCGCTATTCAGCAAGTAGGGGCGATTGTTGTACCGTTGTATCCAAATATTTCGGTGAATGATTATAGATACATTTTCAAAGATTGTGAAGCTAAAATTTGCTGTGTGGGAAATCAAGAATTGTATGATAAAATTCAGTCTATTAGATCTGAAATTCCATCATTAGAACATTTGTTTACATTCGATAAAATTGACGGGATTCCAAATTGGACTCAAATTGAATTAAAAGCAGAAAGTGTTGACGAGGCGTTAGTTAGGTCAAGAATGGATGTCGTAAAACAGGAAGATTTAGCTACAATTATTTATACTTCTGGCACAACAGGTAACCCAAAAGGGGTAATGTTATCTCATAAAAATATTTTGTCAAATGTTGAAGCTTGTATTGAGCCTATTCCTGCAGATCAACATTCAAAGGTGTTAAGTTTTCTTCCAGTTTGTCACATTTACGAACGAATGCTGCATTATTTGTATATGTACTTGGGCTGTTCTATTCATTTTGCGGAATCGATGGAAACCATTGGTGAGAATATTCGCGAGGTGAAACCCGATGTTTTTTCAGCGGTACCTCGATTAATTGAAAAGGTTTATGATAAAATCATCGCTAAAGGGGATGAATTAACAGGGATAAAACGAAAATTATTTTTCTGGGCCGCAGGTTTAGCTGAACGATTTGATAATACGGGAAAAAATTCCATTTTCTTTTCGATACAATTAGCAATTGCTCGCAAATTAATTTTCTCGAAGTGGAAGGAAGCCTTGGGGGGGAATGTCCGTGCAATCGCTTCTGGTAGTGCAGCGCTTCAACCTCGTTTAGCACGCATTTTTCTGGCTGCGGAGATTCCAATTTTAGAAGGATATGGATTAACAGAAACTTCTCCAGTGGTATCGGTAAATTCATTTCAAAAAGGAATTCGAATGGGATGTGTAGGAGCTTTAATCGATGGGGTTCAAGTTCAAATTGCTTCTGATGGTGAGATTTTAGTAAAAGGCCCTAACGTGATGATGGGCTATTACAAATTACCAGAAGCAACCGCTGAAGCTATTGACGATGCAGGCTGGTTTCATACAGGCGATATTGGTGAATTTAGGGAGGGTAAATACTTGAAAATAACCGATCGGAAAAAAGAAATTTTTAAAACATCAGGTGGAAAATACATTGTTCCCCAAGCGATGGAAAATAAATTCAAAGAATCGCGTTTCATTGAACAGATTGTTGTCATTGGTGAGGGAGAGAAATTTCCATCAGCACTTATTGTTCCATCTTATTCATTTTTAAAAGAATGGGCAAAAAGACATGCTCACCCTTTTGAGAATTTAAGCAATGTGGAATTAATTGTCCAAAAAGAGGTGAAGGATCGAATTCAAGAAGAAATTGATCATTTCAATTTAAGTTTTGGAAATTGGGAGCAAATTAAAAAGTTTGTTTTGCTACCAAAAGAATTGAGTATTGAAAGTGAAGAATTGACCCCGACCTTAAAATTAAAAAGAAAGAATATTTTGAAAAGATACCAAACGGAGTACAACCAAATTTATTCCGAATAATATTACTTGATTCATTCATTTTTCAAAACAGCAATATACAACTTCATCCCAATGATTTTTTCCAAAAAGTATAGATTTTCCCTTTCAATAATTAGTGGATTTCTTTTGATATTAAGTTTTCCATTCACTGGTGGATTGGCATTTTTGGGTTTTGTCGCATGGGTGCCATTACTCTTGGTTGAAAATTCAATTCGAAAAGGGAAGTTGAGAAGTGGGAAAGTCTTTATTCATGCCTATTTGTCATTTTTGATCTATAATTTAGGAACCACTTTTTGGATTTATTTTGCATCGCCAGAAGGTGCTTATATGGCGTTTGTTTTAAACTCATTGTTCATGTCGTTAGCATTTTATGCTTACCACTTAGCGAGGAAACATTTATCTGCGAATTTTGGCTGGTTTTTTTTAATTGTCTTTTGGGTTGGATTTGAACATGCGCATTATCATTGGGAATTATCTTGGCCCTGGTTAACGCTTGGAAATGTCTTTTCATTGTACCCTCAGGTTGTTCAATGGTATGAAATTACGGGAGTAATGGGAGGTAGTATATGGTTGCTTGGTGTGAATTATCTAATCTTTTCATACCTGCTGAACCAAATTCAACAATCCAAAGGAGATTCCCGAAGGAATGGCAATAGATTTTTAATAGGGATTTTTCTTGCTTTGTTTGTTCCAAGTAGTTTCTCTCTTGTTCGGTTTTTTACTTATAAAGAGAAAATTAATCCAGTAGAGGTAGCTGTAATCCAGCCTAATATTGATCCTTACAATGAGAAATTTGTAGGAGATCCCTCCGAGCAAATCAATAAAATGTTAGGATTAGCGAGTCAAATAAGTAGTAACAAGACGAACTTTATTCTTTTTCCTGAAACCGCTATAAGTTCTTCCGTTGAAGAAGGATTTTTACGTCAAAATGAATCCGTTTCGGCATTTTTGAATTTCGCAAATGATCATCCTAACGTTCATCTACTAACCGGAGCTTCAACCTATGCTTTTTTTAAGAATAAAAATTCAATGGCCTCAAAAAAAATAAATGGTTCGTCTGATTTTATTGAATTTTATAATTCATCGTTGTCTATTGAAAAAGATAATACGGATATAGTGCATAAATCGAAACTAGTATTGGGTGTTGAAGAAATTCCATTTACCGAATGGTTTCCTTTTTTGGAAGAATTGTCTATTAATAACGGAGGAACCTCAGGTACCTTAGGTAAAGAAATTGAACCCCAAACCATTAATAGCCAATATGGATTATATGCGCCAATTGTATGTTATGAATCAATTTATGGCGAATTTATCAGTCAACAAGTTCAGAAGGGAGCTGAATTATTGTTTATAATAACGAATGACGGTTGGTGGAGGGATACGCCTGGATATAAACAGCACAATAGTTTTGCCTCCATTCGAGCCATTGAAACAAGAAGGTCGGTTGCTAGAGCTGCAAATACTGGATTTAGTTCGTTTGTGAACCAACGGGGTGAAATAATAAAACAATCCTCATGGTGGAAAGCAGATGCAATGAAAACAACTTTAAATAGAAATAAAGAGAAAACAGTTTATGTGCTTTGGGGTGATTTCTTTTATCGTATTTTGAGCGCTTTAGCGGTACTATTAATCGTTGCGATTATTTTTAAAAAATTAAAATATTTAGTTCAGTCAAAAAAACAAGATAAAAAAAAGAGCCACCTATAAGATGACTCTTCTAATAAGTTGTAAGTCCTTCTTATAGAATTGCGTCTAATTTAGCAGATAATTGCGCTTTTGGAGCAGCACCCACATTTTTATCAACGATTTCCCCATTCTTAATAAATAAGATTGTTGGAATACTTCTAATACCAAATTTAGCAGAAACTTCTGGGTTTAAATCCACATTCACTTTACCTACAATTGCTTTATCGGCATATTCATTTGCTAATTCTTCAACTATTGGTCCAATCATTCTGCAAGGGCCACACCATTCAGCCCAAAAGTCTACCAAAACAGGCTTTTCGGATTTCATTACTAATTCTTCAAAGTTTTGATCTGTAATTTCTAATGCCATTTTCTTTATTTTTAATTTATTTATAATCGTTTTATCAATCATTTGACCAAAACGGATTTATGAGACAAATTGTCAGCTAGTTATCTTTTTGTAATATCAACAAATGATCTTGAAGTATAACCAGTATAAATTTGTCTTGGCCTACCAATCGGCTCTTTGTTTTCAGTCATTTCTTTCCATTGTGAAATCCATCCTGGAAGACGACCGATAGCAAACATTACAGTAAACATTTCGGTTGGTATTCCCATTGCTTTATAAATGATACCAGAATAAAAATCAACATTGGGATAGAGGTTTCTTGCTTTAAAGTACTCATCTTCCAAAGCGACTTGTTCCAAGCGTTTTGCTATTGCTAACATCGGATCATTAATCCCCATTTTTTCGAGTACATCATCACATGCTTTTTTAATAATTTTCGCACGTGGATCAAAATTTTTATAAACACGGTGACCGAAGCCCATTAGTTTAAAAGGGTCTTCTTTATCTTTTGCTTTTGCCACCCATTTATCTACATTTCCACCGTCATTGTGAATTTGTTCAAGCATTTCTATTACTTCTTGATTGGCTCCTCCATGAAGTGGCCCCCAAAGGGCAGATATACCTGAAGATACTGTTGCGTACAAGTTGGCTTGAGAGGAGCCTACAATTCGAACGGTAGATGTAGAACAGTTCTGTTCGTGGTCAGCATGTAAGATCAATAATTTATTCAGAGCAGCAGCGACAACGTTGTCGACTTTGTAATCTTCCGTGGGCATTGCAAACATCATATGCAGAAAATTGGAACAATAATCATAGCTATTGTTCGGATACATGAAAGGATGTCGAATTGAATTCTTGTATGCCCAGGCAGCAAGGGTTGGCATTTTAGCTAACAAGCGATGCATAGTTAATTCCTTCATTTCCTTGCTTCTATGTGGATCTAACGATTCAGGATAAAAGGTAGATAACGAACAAATCATTGAAGATAAAACACCCATTGGATGGGCTTTTGCTGGATATGCTTCGAAAAATCGTTTCATATCTTCATGTACTAGTGTATGTTTTTTAATACTACCTCCAAATGAATCTAGTTCAGCTTGAGTTGGTAATTCACCGTTTAACAGTAGGTATGCAACCTCTAAAAAAGTAGCCTTTTCAGCCAATTCTTCAATGGAATAGCCTCGGTAATGTAAAATTCCTCCCTCTCCATCTAAAAAGGTAATGCTGCTTTTTGTTGCCCCGGTATTTTTATAACCAGTATCTAATGTAATGTACCCTGTTGTATCCCTTAATTTGGAAATATCAATGGCTTTTTCATTTTCAGTACCAACCACAACTGGAAACTCATATACTTTTCCGTCTAATTCAATTTTTGCTATTTCACTCATGATTTCTAATCTTAATTTTGTGTCAATCTATTGTATTCTCTTATTTGACAATTGTCATTTCGTCAACGATGTGTTTTGCTCCAGCAAATTTATCTATGATAAATAGGACGTAACGGATGTCTACATTGATAGTTTTTTGCAAATTTTTATCAAAAATCACATCTCCGGCCATTGCCTCAATATTACCATCAAAAGCTAAACCGATTAGTTCTCCTTTTCCATTTAAAACGGGTGACCCTGAATTTCCACCAGTTATGTCATTATCAGTTAAAAAGTTCACTGGTAAATGCCCCGCTTTATCAACATATTGTCCGTAATCTTTAGCTTTATGTAGGTCTATTAATCGTTGTGGCAAGTCAAACTCTTCATCCTTCGCTTTGTATTTTTTAATGGTTCCATCAAGAGTCGTGTAATAATTTACTTTCGCATCATTTTTTGGATTAGCAGGTAAGGCACTCACTTTTCCATAAGTTAAACGCAATGTGCTATTTGCATCTGGATATTGGATAGCGCTCATTTTCGCTTCTCTAAGTCCTGCAACAAGTAATCTAAATGATTTGGAATAATCCGCTTGTAATTTTGTTAACTCCTCTGATTTTGAATTGTAATGTGTAAGTAATTCAGAAGATAATTGAAACAATGGATCATTTGTAATCATACCGTCTTTTGGGTATTCGATAAATGCTTTTAATTTGTCAGCCGAAGAGAACAAACTCATTTCAAATGTAGCATTGATAAATTTCCCGAAATCATTGTTTGATTTACCTCCAATTTGTTCGATTGTTGGACTAAGTTTATATCCTGCTTTTCTAGCATACAAGTTAAATTGATTCGCCAATAAATCTTTTTCAACGTCCATGGAGATCTCATTGTAGAATTCATCAACGCTTGACAATAATTCCTCTTTCATTCCAGCTTTAGCTTCTTCGTTTGCTTTTGCATACGCATCAAGTTGAGCACCCAATGTTCGTGATATGGCAGCAAAACTGCTTCCTCTCAAGATTTGCATCAAATAATTATCATGTCGTGCTTTTTCGTTGGTCTTAGCATAATAATTGTTTAGCGTTTCAACCAATTTACCGTATTTAGCGACATTTGCTGGTTTGTTTGCCCAAGCATTAAATTTAGCTTCGTTTTTACTTTTTAATTCAGCTGTTTTGGCTTTCGTTAAAGCATCTATCATTCCTTGACGATTTTTCCAGTAGTTAGCAATTCCAGCGTACTTAGATTCATAATCTAGGCGTGTGTCGTCATTTTTGTCCATGTATTTTTTCATTACATCCATGTTCAATTTTGATGCCTCCACCCAAGCTGGATAAGCAAATTTAACATTTTGTTCAATGCCTCCAGCCGGTAACCAACGATTTGTTCGTCCAGGATACCCTAAAATCATGGCGAAATCTCCTTCTTTCACGCC
>CAMAQX010000026.1 GCA_945860455.1 Lishizhenia tianjinensis | reverse complement strand
TGAAAAGGACATTTATAAAAAAGCGAAAGAAATACAATGGACAGAATTGTTTAATATTAAAAAATCGTTTGCTGTTAAAGGAGCCATTTTTTCAAATTTGTTTAGCAATACTAAATACCCTCTTCTTCTGGTAAAAGATGCTATTACGGATTCATTTCGCGAAAAATATGAAGAGCGACCAAATGTTGAAATTTCTAGACCCGAGGTACTGATTGATTTATATGTAAAGGAAAATCAAGCTACAATCTCCATAAACACAAGTGGTGCGCCCTTGTTTCAACGAGAATATCGGAAGGAAACTGGTTTAGCACCCATGAATGAAGTTGTGGCAGCTTGTCTCATTCGCATTTCAGGATGGGATAGAAAAACAACGTTTTTGGACCCTTTTTCTGGATCAGGAACTTTGGTTGCCGAAGCCGCCCTTCTTGCTAGCGGAATACCGTCCAATATTGAACGCCAATTTTATGCATTCAAGAATTTATTGAATTACGACAGTGAATTATGGGATTCTATTTATGATGCTGTCAATTACAAAATCCGCGAGTTGCCAGGCAAAATTATAGGTTCAGATATCAATGACACAATGGTTTTAAGTGCAAGAAGAAACATACGTAATTTTGCATTTTCTCGTTCTGTTGAAATAAACGGAATGAACTTTAATGAGGTAAAATCTAATGATGAGCCTGTATTTATTATCACCAATCCACCCTACGGTGAACGCATGGGCGATCGAATTAATGAACTCTATGAAGCGATTGGCAATTGGCTAAAACATTCTATGACCAATTCAGTTTGTTGGATTATTTCTTCCAACGATGATGCATTGAAATCAATCGGACTAAAAACATCTGTTCGTCAAAAAGTATTTAATGGAGACCTTGAATGTAGTTTTCGAAAATTTGAAATTTACGCAGGAAGCAAAAAACACGTTGAACCAACCGAATAAACTGATAAAGAAAGTCCTATGAAAATTTTACTTTCACCCGCAAAATCAATCCAAACAGAGGGGGTACAACCTGAGTTGTTTTCAGAAATACCTTTATTTATTAAAGAATCTGAAAAATTGGTAAAAAAACTTAAGAAATTAAAGCCCAAATCATTGACTCAATTAATGGATATTTCCACGGAGTTAGCACAATTAAATTTCGCGAGATATCAACGCTGGTCGCTCGAAGAAGATTATTGGTTTCCGGCGGCCTCCATTTTCACGGGAGAAGCATACAAAGGATTGAATTACTTAGCATTATCGGACGAACAAAAAAAAATTGCACAAGACCGATTGCGTATATTATCCGGACTGTATGGAATTCTAAAACCAGCCGATTTAATTTTCCCCTATCGATTGGAAATGGGGACCTCTTTACCCGTTTCCACGAAAGAGAAAAACCTATATGCCTTTTGGAAAGAAAAGCTAACGAAACAATTGAACAAAGAACTTAGCACCGACGAAGTAATCATAAACCTAGCTTCGGCTGAATACAGTAAAGCAATTGACTTCAAAAAAATCACCAACCAAGTCATCACTCCAACATTCAAAGAATTTAAAAACGGAAAATTTTCGACCGTAATGATTTTCGCTAAGCATGCACGGGGAAGAATGAGTAGATACCTCATCGAAAACGACTTGAAAGATTTGGAAGAACTTAAACTTTATTCAATAGACAACTATGAATTTAGCGCAACACAATCTACTGATAATGAATGGGTATTTGTGCGGTGAAAATTAAACCAATCCAATGAATCCGGTAGAAAAACAATCATATTGGAGTGAGCGATATTTGAAAAATCAAGTTGGTTGGGATTGTGGCCAAATAACTCCTCCAATAAAAGAATATATTGATCAATTAACCGACAAATCTATTTCGATACTAATTCCCGGATGCGGCAGTGGACATGAAGCAGAATATTTGTGGATGCTAGGTTTTACGAACGTGCACCTGCTCGATTTCGCACCAGAAGCCTTGACTCTTTTTTCAGAACGAGTGAGAGATTTTCCCAAAGATCAACTGCATTGTGGTGATTTTTTTGAACATCAAGGAAAATATGATTTAGTCCTAGAACAAACCTTGTTCTGTGCCATTAATCCGAATAACCGCAAGAAATATGCAAAAAAAATGGCGGATTTAATTAAACCCTCCGGAAAATTGGTAGGCGTATTGTTTAATCGAGAATTCGAAGGAGGCCCACCTTTTGGAGGGTCTATTGCAGAATATGAACCACTTTTTAGCGCTCTATTTTCTTCCGTTTACATTGAACCATGCTACAATTCAATCAAGCCAAGAGAAGGATCTGAAGTGTTCATTAAAATGAATAACGTGCAATGAAACAAACAGATTCCGGAATTTTACTTCATCGCATTTCCTACAGTGAAACCAGTTTAATTACAACGTTTTACACGCAACATCATGGCATTCAGAAATATATTTTTCAAGGCGGAAAGAAAAAAGCGGGAAACTTATCTCCGTTGGGCATTTATGAGTTGACGTATTACCGAAGACCCGATTCTGAATTAGGTAAGTTAAATCAAGTTCAACTGCTTGAACCCATGCACGGAATTTTTGCAAGTCCCATCAAATTGGTGATTGCTTTTTTCATTGCTGATGTTTTACACCAAAGTTTAAAAACAGACATACCAGATGAACCTTTATTTCAGTTTTTGATGTCTTCCATTCACATATTGAACGAGGATTCAAACCCACAGTTTTTTCCTGCCACTTTTCTATTGAGCTATATAGTTCATTTGGGAATCAGCCCATTAATTGAGGAAAAAGATGCCAATTACTTTGATATTCATCAAGGAATTTTCACGAACTCTCCAAGAAACATTGTTAGCACACTTCAATCAGATGCAGCACACATAATTCGTGACTACATGGAAGGAATCGAAATTCAGGAATTAGACTTTAAAAAACAAACCAAGGAAATCGTTTCCATATTAGTGACTTATTTATCTTTTCACGTACCTAATTTCAAGGGTGAAAAGTGCTTATCACTTGCTAAAGAAATCATGAGTTAGTTACCAATCGTGTCTAGCAATGAGCACAACTAAGTAGGTTTTATACGATGAATTCGGGTTTGTTGCCCAACCAATTCCTATATCGAGTGATTTTGCATGAAAATCTGAAATCCCAAGCAAATGCAATCGATGTCCAGCTTTTTGGTGATCTTTTACACTACCGTCATTAATTAAATCAATAATTCCTGCACGAGGGGAATCTGATCCGGCGCTAATCGACTCAAAATAATTGTCTTTGGGACTCTTCAACCACCCTTCAGAAAGCTTGTAACCTGCTTTATTGATATAAAAGTTCATTCCATATCCCTTTTTATCTACGTGACCGAAATAATTGTTTTTTGCCATGTCTTCCGCTTTCGTTTGCGCTGCTTTCGCTAATGTTTCATTCCATTGCAGTACGGGTCGTTTTTCAACTCCTTTCAATGATACACCCACTTCTTCTGAGAACTGCGTAGGATTTGCTCGAACCAGATTCAGATAGTCTAAAGCCGCCTTAATAGTGGATTCTTGTGACGAAAATGTATGGGTAAAAAAAAGAAAAACAATTAAGCAAGAAGGATAAAAACGCATACAACTCAAATTTATAATATTACTTTTACAAACAATGATAATCTATTTTTCAGACATAGTTACACGAATGAATAAAGTATTTTACCTCTTTTTATTTCTGTTTATCGCTACAGCCTGCTCTGAAAAAGTTCAAGTTCCATTGATTACAAAAAAAACGACAAAATACGCTCGATTTTTAAGTATTAGAGATGAAAAAAATGGAATATATATAGACATTAAACATCCTGATCGAAAGAATAAAGAATATAAGTTTTTCATTAAAAAAAACAGCAATGGGAAAGTTCCTGACGATTATATAGAAATCCAACGAAACAATCCTTCCTTTATCGTTTTTTCTACAACACATATCGCAATGCTTGGTCAGTTGAACCAATTAAAAACAATAAAGGGCACGTGCGCTAGCAATTTGATTTACACTAAAGAAATCAAAAAGAACATTGAAGATAAAGCGATTGTTGATTTTGGCAATGAATCAAATCCTTCACTTGAGAAAATTATTTCAATCAAACCAACGGCAATTATATACAGTGGATTTTCGGCTGAATTTTCAAAAAACAAAGAATTGCAGAAATTAGGCATTATTACAATCCCCAATTTTGATTGGAAAGAATCACATCCCTTGGGAAAAGCTGAATGGATCTTGTTTTTTGGTTATCTGACCGGAACCGAGGAAGCGGCAAAAAAACACTTGGAAATCGTTAAAGAAGAATACAATAGACTAAAAAAATCCGTTCAAGGACTTTCAAATTGCCCGGTAGTGTTATCAGGATCAAAGATGGGTGATTTTTGGTATGCTCCGGCTGGAGAAAGCTATATGGCTCAATTATTCAAAGATGCAGGCGCAAATTACATTTATAAAAACACAAAAGGCACGGGCAGCTTGGCTTACAGTCAAGAAAAAATCCTAGTAGACGCGAAAAAAGCAGACTTTTGGATTAATCCGGGATCACCTTCCTATGAATTGGTAAAAATGAGCAATCCCAAAGCTAGCTTTCTAGTACCATTTAGGGAGAAAAAAGTGTTTTGCTATACCAAAGACTCCAATAAATATTGGGAATTGAGTGCTATTCATCCCGAATGGGTTATGGCTGATCTTATCGCTATTTTTCACCCCATCGAATTAAAAAAATCAAATTTGAACTTTTACCATACTCTTGACTAAAAAACTATCATATCGCTTTTGGTTATTGGCACTATTGATTCTATTGCCATTAATGATGATAGTACACGTATTGTCTGGTCAAATCTCATTAAACTTTTCAGACATCGTTTCTGCATTTAATACTTATGATGCTACTAACACCAACCACATCATTTTTTTTGAATTTCGGATTCCACGAATGACAATGTCAATTCTTTCAGGCAGTGCACTTGCCGTATCAGGAATGCTGATGCAAACCTTGTTCAATAATCCACTTGCTGGGCCATACGTTTTAGGGATTAATTCTGGAGCCTCTTTAATTGTTGCCCTCACACTTTTAACAGGAATCCCATTCTTCACGAGTGATTTTGGATTAATCTCGGGTGCTTTATTCGGAGCATTACTCTTTGGGTCAATCATCTTGTTTTTTTCCTTCTACATTCGCTCACACATCTCCCTATTATTGATTGGCTTGATGATTTCGAGTTTTGTTGGTGCCATTATTACAACATTAGAATCCATGAGTGCCGCAGAACAACTTAAAAGCTTTACATTTTGGTCATTTGGTAGCTTGCAGCAAACAACTCTAAATCAATTACCGCTGATTATTACAGGTTGTTTCATTGGTTTTTTAGGGTCTCTTTTACTTTCAAAACCCTTAAATGCCATGGTGCTTGGAGAAACATCTGCTAAATCATTAGGTATCCACATTCGTTCTTTTCGTATATGGATTATAGCCATTACGGCACTCTTAACAGGAACTATTACTGCTTTTTGCGGCCCAATTGCTTTTGTTGGTCTCGCTATTCCCAATTTAACGCGAATGATCTTTCAAACACAAAATCATCAATACTTACTTTTAGGCAATCTACTCATTGGAGGAATATTTATGTTAACGTGTGATACCATCATCCAATTAGTGGAACCTTACTTTGTTTTACCAATTAATGCCTTCACTTCTCTTATTGGAGCACCGTTTGTTGTATATATTGTATTAAAAAAATTAATTTGATTTCACTTAATTCCATTGACGTTGGTTACAAAACCCCTTTACTGAGCGTAAATCTATCGCTCGAATTGGGGAATTTATATGCCTTAGTTGGGAAAAATGGATCAGGAAAAACGACTTTATTACAATCCATAATTGGAATGATTCCCGCAATACATGGTGAGATAATATTGGATGAAAAATCAATACATTCCATGTCAAATTTGGAACGAGCCCAAAAAATAGCCTTCGTTGAAACAAAATTTATGGGTATTAACTATTTAACAGGATTCGAATATGTGGCAATCGGCCGAACACCCTACACAAATGCACTTGGAAGGTTGAGTGATCGTGATAAAATGCAAATTGCTAAATCTTTAGAAATAGTAGGCATTACTCATTTATCGGGAAAACACACCACTCGAATGAGCGATGGTGAGCGGCAATTACTTCAAGTAGCTCGGGCATTGGCGCAGGAAACCCCATACATTTTGATGGATGAACCGACTGCTTTTTTAGACTATTCCAACAAACGGAATTTAATTGAAAAGCTAAAAAAAATAGCACATGAAGAACAGAAATGCATTTTATTATCTTGTCACGACCTAGAAATTTGCCTCGAGAATAACTTGCCCTTATTAATTGTGTCAGAAAGTGAAAAAAAGATTGAATTCAGGAACAATGCTTCCAAGGAGGAGATACTACAACTTGCCTTTTCCTAAAGAATTTAAAGCTCAATTGATTTAGCTTGTTTGGCGTAAAATCCATTTTTTTGTATGATTTCATCGCGTAAACTTTTGGCTTTACTCAATTCCTTTTCAAGTAAATAAACGTTCAGCAACTTCCATTCAGCCTCCTCCCTGAAATTGTTGAAACTATGGATTCGTGCACTTTCGAAAAAAGAAATTGAATTTTGAAAATCTTTTTTTACAAGGGCACATAATCCGCTGTAAAATAAAGCATTTACATCATCAGGAAAGGTTTGCAGAATCAAATCAAAATTCTCAGAAGCAAGATCAATCATCCCTTTATTAAAGTATCTCATAGTTTCAGTAAGAAAATCAAAATACGCAATCTCTTTTCTTTCTAAATTTTCAGTTGAAGAAGATTGATTTGATTGATTTGCTGAAACTCCATTTAGCAAACTATTCCCGTCCACAATTAATGTATTTTTTTTTCGATATATGCGGTAATCAACTGTTTTCAATGTCTGGATGAATACCTCCCTCCCTAATTTTCCTTCATTTTTCAACTTATCTGTTGAACCAACTAGTTTCGTTTGCAACGTTTTCATCAAGGTAGTTGAAGAATCCATATTAGTTGAGTTATCTCCCAAAGTAGTAGAAAGCAACGTTGGAATTGAATTTGAAAATATTGATGGTTCCAACTGATTATTGGTTGTGTTCTTGATTTCTGAATTTAGTTCAATATCATTTTGATTTTTTTTCGAATTGTTGGGTGTGGCTTGAGTGATTTTTGCTGTTTTATTTTCAGCTGCAATTTTATTTTCAGTGTTGTCTTTCTGCTTGTTGTAATTTGTCACAAAATAACTTCCAGCAACTAAAACAAGTACCAGTATGGATAATCCTCTAAATAACCACTTTGACTTTGTTCCCAGTTTTTTGCTTGCAACGTATCTTTTATCCATATGCTGAACATCAGACCAAGTTATATCTGAATGTACAAAACCGTCTAATGCTTCTTTATTTAACTCATCCGATTCAACGGATTCAATCAGTTTTTTCCGATATACCGCATCCTGTGTATCAAGTAAATGTTTGCTATTTGAACGATTCAATTTCATATAGTAGAGGTTTTAACACCTTGTTTTTCAAGGGATATTTTTAGCATTCGCTTTCCGTTTTGTATTGCACTTTTTACTTGCATCAATGACATTTGCAAGGAATCTGCAATTTCCACGTAGGTTTTTCCATCGAAGAAAAATAATTCAATTGATTTTTTTTGATCGGGCTTTAATTGACTTATAATTCCTTCTAAAATTTCGAAATTTCTTTCTTTCTCCTCCGCTGAGATAATCGGTTGGGCTGTTTCCGGTAATTGTGCTAAATCAATGCTGCCGTCAACGGGTTTGTTTTTCCTTAAAAGCATCAAGCATTCATTTCGAATCGTTGTGTGTAACCAAGATTTAAAATTTTGAATTTCATGTTTTTGTATTTTGTCACCCAATTTGTGAAATAATTCCATAACTACGTCTTCTGCATCTTCTTTATTCCTCAGGTATTTCATTGCAATTGCCAATAAAAGATGGGCATATCTTTCATAAAAAACATCAATACAAACAGATTTCTGCGACTTTTTAAAAATCACAATCAGCTCATCATCAGACTTTAAGCGCCACTCCTTTTTTGAAAAAAAACTAAGCAATGAATTTCAATTTAATACAAGATGCAAGTTAATCGATAATTCCATAAAAAGTTCAATTTTTTATAGAATGTATTGTTATTCTAAAGTGATTTTATAACTTTGTTAAAAAAACAATTATGTCATCTAAGAAAGATACTTTTTTCGACGAGTCAACGGCTGCTGTTGGAGTAATATACACGATTGCATTGTTAGCGATACTTGTTTCTATCTTTATCTGGGGATAAACGCATGTCACCAGAATAATACAAGCGTATAAATATATTCGCTATGCCATTTAACACCTTATTTTCTTGGCTAATAAAAAAGCGAATTCATCAAATTGAACTATTTAAAAAATATCCGCTCGAGGTTCAGAATGAAGTTTTTACAAAGCTTATTTCATCAGCAATTTATACTGAATTTGGTTTTCAAAACAATTTTTTTCGAGTTAAAAACCACGAAACATTCAAGGAATTTGTGCCTCTTCAAGAATATTCAGGAATTCAGAAAAACGTGGATCGATTGATGGGGGGAGAGCAAAATATCCTTTGGCCCACAGATACCAAATTGTTTGCAAAATCTTCAGGAACAACATCCGCGCGAAGTAAATCTATACCAGTAACAAAAGAATCGTTGGATGAATGCCATTTCAAAGGAGGAAAAGATTTACTAGCATTATATTACACCAATTTTCCCGGTTGCAAATTGTATAACGGAAAACACTTAGTTGTAGGTGGAAGCGCACAAATAAATCCTCTTTCGTCAGACTCTTATTTTGGTGATTTATCGGCAATAATAGTGAACAACCTACCCTGGTGGGCAGAAATACGGAGAACTCCCTCCAAGGAGATTGCCTTAATGAGTGAATGGGAAGAGAAGATTGAAAAAATGGCTCACTCCACCATTCATGAGGATGTCTTAATTCTAGCGGGAGTTCCCAGTTGGACAATGGTTTTAGCAGAACGCATTTTAGAAATCACAGGAAAGAAAAATTTAAAGGAGGTTTGGCCTAATTTAGAATTGTTTATGCATGGAGGAGTTAGCTTTGAACCGTATCGAGGCTATTTCAATAAGTTAATTCCCGACCCAAATATGCATTATGTAGAAACATATAACGCATCGGAGGGGTTCTTTGGCATTCAAGACCAACCATTTTCTTCTGAACTTCTACTCATGCTGGACTATGGGATTTTTTATGAATTTATTCCTATGGATTCTTTCAAAGGAACACAATCTGAAAACGTTATTTCATTAAAGGAGGTAAAAACAGGAGTAAATTATGCACTTGTAATTTCAACGAACGGTGGGTTGTGGCGCTACATTTTAGGAGACACAATTAAGTTCACCTCCCTTCTACCCTTTCGATTTAAGATAACAGGACGCACAAAATCCTATATAAATACTTTTGGAGAAGAATTAATTGTTGAAAATGCAGAAAACGCAATTAGCTATGCTTGTTCGCAAACAGCTGCAATTTTGCGCGATTTTACTGCTGGCCCAATTTATATGAATAACAACCAATCAGGTGCGCACGAATGGGTTATAGAATTCAATCATTTACCCGAAAATAAAGAACAATTCACGCTTTTACTAGATTCAAAATTGCGTGAAATAAATTCAGATTACGACGCAAAACGATATAAAAACTTGGTGCTTAATCCGCCTGTAATTCATTTTGCAAAGCCTGGTACATTTGACCGCTGGCTAAAAAATCAAGGGAAATTGGGTGGGCAGAATAAAATACCTAGATTAGCGAACAATCGAGAAATTCTGGATCAACTATTGCTTCAAAGCACCTTTATCGTATGAAAATACTCATTTTTATAATTACCGTATTGATTACAGGATCCTTGTTTGGTCAAAACAAAATGAAGGAATGGAATGAAATTGGGTCTGTTTCCGCAGCGTCTATTTCTTGCTGGAACGTAGATGCATTCAATCAGTTATTGATTGCCAATCAATCAACTTTAACCAAATATGCGGTTAGCGGAACCGTTTTGTATAAAATCAGCAACAAATCACTCGGTGAGATTCAACAAATCATACCAATAACCCCTCTTAAAATCCTCCTGTTTTCAGAAGCGCAACAACAAATCTGCTATGTAGATAATACCCTAACGCTAGTGAACGACTGCATTGACTTGAGCGAGTATGAAATCGAATACGCATCGCACATTGCCCGTTCAGAAAGAGGGGATAAACTTTGGATTTTCGATCAAATTAATTCAAGAATTTTACTGATTGATATAAACCAAAAAGGGAAAATAGTACAAGAAATACGAAACGCCAAAGGATTGATGAATATGGAACAATTGGTGGAGATGATTGAATTTGATTCAAAACTTTTCTTGTTGGATAGCTCCAAAAAAATTACCGTTATTGATTTGTATGGATCCTTAATTGACCAAAGGAATACAGAAACAAGTAATATTTGTTCGTCCGATAATATTTTCTGGAATATCAACTCTACACATTTATTCAATGAAGAGCGATATGGTACTTCAACTAATTTCTCCTTTTTGCCTCCCTTTGAGGTGGACGATTTTAGGGTTATCAACAATCAATTTTACTTTCAAGAAAAAAACAATATTCACATTTTTGAATTCGTTGAAAAAAAATAGCAATTTTTCATCAACTACGCGATTAAATAAATAACTTTACAGTTCAAAATTTGAATGTATGCATATCGCGATAGCAGGTAATATTGGGGCCGGAAAAACAACATTAACAAAGTTATTATCAAAACATTATGGTTGGGAGGCTCATTTTGAAGATGTTGACCAAAACCCATATTTGAATGACTTTTACGAAGAAATGCAACGTTGGTCGTTTAACCTTCAAATTTATTATTTGAACAGTCGTTTTACTCAAATTCTAGAAATTAACGAAAATAAGAAAAACGTAATTCAAGATAGAACCATCTATGAAGATGCATTCATTTTCGCGCCGAATTTACATTCGATGGGGTTAATGACTACAAGAGATTTTGAAAATTATTTTTCCCTGTTTAATTTAATGGATTCATTTGTTAATCCACCCGATTTACTCATCTATTTGCGTGCAGGAATTCCGACTTTAGTGGAACAAATCAACCGCAGAGGGAGAGATTATGAGGAAAGCATACGATTGGATTATCTAAAGCGGTTGAATGAACGGTACGAAGCATGGATTTCAACCTACGACAAAGGTAAATTGTTAATTATTGATATTGATAATAACCGTTTTCCGGAAAATCAAGAAGACCTAGGAAAAATCATCAGCTCGATCGATGCTGAAATACATGGTTTATTCTAAAAATCAACAAAATGATTATTGTTACAGGTGCAGCTGGGTTTATTGGTAGTTGCTTAGTTAGTCATTTAAACCAAGCAGGTTATACTGATCTAATTTTGGTTGACGACTTTTCATTTCCTGAAAAAAATAAAAATTTAATCCAAAAACAATTTTTTATTAAAATCGAACGCATCCAACTTTTTGATTGGTTAGCGGACAATAATCCTGAGATTGATTTTGTGTATCACATCGGAGCAAGAACGGATACCACTGAATTTAACAAAGAAATTTTTGATGAATTGAATGAATTGTATTCACAAAAGATCTGGGATTATTGTGTAATGAAAAATATCCCTTTGGTATACGCTAGTTCGGCAGCTACCTATGGATTAGGTGAATTTGGTTATTCCGACGATCATGCATTAATTTCAAAATTGGTGCCATTAAATCCATACGGCGATTCGAAAAATAATTTCGATAAATGGGTTTTGACACAAACGAAATTACCCCCCTTCTGGGCAGGCTTAAAGTTTTTTAATGTGTATGGGCCCAATGAATACCACAAAGGCCGTATGGCAAGTGTGATATTTCATACCTATAATCAAATTCAAGAAAAGGGAACGATGAGACTATTTCGTTCTCATAATGCTGACTACAAAGATGGTGAGCAACTGCGCGATTTTATTTATGTGAAAGATTTAATTGAAGTTTGTTTATTCTTAAAAGATAAATTACCCGAATCAGGAATATATAACTTAGGTTCAGGAAAGGCAAGAACGTTTTTAGATTTAGCCACAAACACCTTTCATTCACTGAATTTAAACCCATCCATCTCTTTCGTGGATACTCCCGAGGATATTCGGGATAAATACCAATATTTCACAGAAGCTGATATGACAAAACTTGTTTCAGCTGGGTACACCAAACCTTTTCATACCTTAGAAGAAGGGGTAAAAGATTATGTGGGAAATTATTTATCCGGTCACTTTTATTATTAAAATGAATTGGAGTAATCCACTAATTAGCGCCCTATTTCCAGCGATTGCTCTTGGATTAATAAACTATTTTTATAATCGCAGAAAAGGATTAACGAACATTGGATCTTTTATTCTAAGTGTAATTGTATTTTACGCTATTTTTTACACCTTATTTAAAACAATTTTCAGACCGAACTAAGAAACATTGTGATACAAAAAAAGGCTCCCTTCCGAAAGCCTTTTATTAACTGTATTGTTGTTTAATCAATCATTTCAATTGATTCAATACTATCTCCTTGTCGAATTTCATCAATTAGATCTAAACCTTCAACTACCTTACCAAAACAGGTGTGATTTCCATCTAAATGAGCTGTATTCGTTCTTGAATGACATACAAAAAACTGAGACCCACCCGTATTTCTGCCCGAATGTGCCATAGAAAGAACTCCTTTTTCATGGTGTTGTTTTTCTGCATTAACCTCGCATTGAATGCTATAACCAGGCCCACCCGTTCCAGGCATTCCTGATGCACCGTCACGAGAATTAGGACAGCCACCTTGAATAACGAAATCTGGCAAAACCCGATGCCATTTTAACCCATTGTAAAATCCTTGATTGATTAATTTAGTGAAATTCTCCACAGCGATTGGAGTTTCTTTTTCGTATAATTCTGCGATCATTTCGCCTTTGCTCGTTGTGATTTTTGCTCTCATGTTAAATTTTTTTCAAAGCTATAAAAAAGCAAGATAACAAAATCAAATTCCAAAAATAAATCGTAAATTCAAGTAGAAATTCAATTTATGTCAATTCCTATTAACAAATGGTCTTTGCAAGATCGACCCCGCGAGAAATTTTACACCAATGGAAGAAAATCCCTTACAGATGCTGAATTATTAGCCATAATAATCGGGAACGGAACAAAAAACCATTCCGCTTTACAAATTGCACAAACACTATTATCGAATTACAACCATTCCTTAGACTCACTCAAGAATCTTGACTTGCAACAATTGGTTAAAACGAGAGGAATCGGTACGGCGAAAGCAATTTCAATTTTATCAGCCTTAGAATTAAGCAATCGATGTCAAAACAAAGGAGAAATACCAACAAAATTATCCAAGTCACATGATGTATTTGAGTATGTAAAATCGCATTTTTCTGGACTAAAACATGAAGAATTTCACATCGTACTTTTGAATAATTCCAATCGATTCATTGAGCGAATATGTATATCAAAGGGTGGGATTACGGGAACGGTTGCAGATGGTAGAATCATATTTAAAGAGGCCTTAATGCGCAATGCAACAAGCATCATTTTATTGCACAATCACCCAAGTGGAAATATTAATCCCAGTGAATCGGATAAGATTTTGACAAAAAACCTTAAAGAATTCGGAAAATGTATTGATATTACCGTTATGGACCACCTCATACTCGCTGATAATTTCTATTTTAGCTTTGCCGATGAAGGATTGCTGTAGAAAACTAGTTCAATGAAGAAAAAAATAATCACCATAATTGGAGCTCGCCCGCAAATAATAAAAGCGAGTGCTTTCAGCCGAGCCGTAAAAAATCATTTTCACGATCAAATTGAAGAGATTTTGGTTCACACTGGACAACACTATGATGAAAACATGTCGGATGTGTTCTTTAGCGAAATGGGTATACCCCAACCCAATTACAATTTAGCAGTAGGGAGTGGATCTCATGGAGCCCAAACAGGTAAAATGACCGAAGGATTAGAACAAATTTTTCTGTCCGAAAAACCAGATGCCGTATTGGTTTATGGTGATACCAATTCAACGATTGCAGGAGCTTTAGCGGCTACAAAAATTCACATACCCCTTATCCATGTTGAAGCAGGATTAAGAAGTTTTAATAAATCGATGCCTGAGGAAATAAATCGAATTTGTTGCGACCACATGTCAACCCTTCTGTTTACACCTACCCAAACCGGCCTAACCAATTTAGCATCCGAAGGATTTGACACAAAGTCAACCAAAAAGGCGCATATTGATCAACCTGGAGTATATTTATGTGGAGATGTAATGTACGATAACTCACTGTATTTCTCTAATGTAAGTGATTCAAAATCAACCATTCTTTCCGAATTAGAAATAAATTCAAACGAATATATTTTATCAACGATTCACCGCGATTCAAATACCGATATTGCAGAAAACTTAGAGAATATTTTTAAAGGATTAATTACTGTTGCTGAAACAGCTAATCTTACCGTGATTCTTCCTTTGCATCCACGAACAAAATCTAAATTGGAAAGTACATTAAGCAAAGATGTTTACGACCAAGTAATTAGCAATAACGTAATTAAAATCATTCCACCCGCCGGATTTTTAGACATCATTGCATTGGAAAAGAATGCGCGTTTAATCATTACCGATAGCGGCGGACTGCAAAAAGAAGCGTATTTTTTCAAAAAGCCTTGTTTAATTCTACGACCACAAACGGAATGGATTGAAATTGTAGAAAATGGAAATGCCGAATTAGCGGGGGCCGATTATTCAAAAATTGTAGAAGGCGGATTACGCTTGTTGAATCGGACAGATTTCACCTACCCAAGTCTATATGGTGATGGAAAAGCCGCAGAATTTATCGGAAATAAAATTTTGGAAACCTTATCATGATATTAATCTACGTAGAAGAAATATCTGAGCGTTTGTTATATACCTTTGATTTTATTTTCAAGGAGAGACGCATAGAATATAGACTCACGAATGATAAACATTTTCTTGAAACTTCGTCATTACCGAAATTCAATTACTCAACCATTGATATTGAACATACTTTATACATACAACCTTCCACCCTGCTTTTTGATGAAAACATAAGTGTTTATGGAATAGATAAGGGCATTTTTGAAGATGAAGAATGCTTAAGTTTTAATAATAAAATTGACCCCATTGCCAGTATATTTTATGTGTTATCACGCATGGAGGAATACAAATCGATGTATGTCGATCAGCATGGACGCTTTGAGGCCAAAAACAGTGTGTTATATCGATTTAATTGGTTGGAAAAAGTAGTTTGTGACCGCTGGGCTGAGGCGTTCTTGCGCTATTTATTGAGAAACAGATTAGAAATCGGTTTGCCTAAACAAATTCCCTTGGTGATGAATCCTACGTTTGATATAGATGAAACGTTCTCATACAAACTTAAAAGTCCTTTAAGGACTTGGTTATCAACCTTAAAAGATTTATTGACAGGTAAAAAAGATCGATTAATAGAGCGCCAACGCGTTTTGATAGGAAAACGAACGGATCCTTATGATACGTATGACTATATTAAAAGTATAATTGAACGCGGATTTTCCGTGAATATGTTCTGGTTGTTAGGCGATTATGCCAAGTATGATAAGAATATCTCTCACCGAAGTATTAAGCATCGCCGTATAATACAAGACATGGATAAATTTGCCACTATTGGTCTTCATCCCAGTTATAAATCAAATTCCTATGAATTTTTCCTGTTAAACGAGAAAGATAGAATAGAATCAATTGTGAATCATCCAGTTGAGCACTCTAGGCAACATTTTTTAAAGATCAACATTCCGTTTACCTATCAGATCTTGCATTCAATGGGATTCAAAAAAGATTATACGATGGGCTATGCTGAGGCAATTGGTTTTAGAGCTGGGACGGCAAGACCTTTTCGGTGGTTTGACTTATCAAAAAATGAAATGACTTCCTTTGTTATTCAACCATTTGCATATATGGACGGAACCTTAAATGAATATTTAAAATTATCCGTTGATGAAGCGAAAGAAAAAATTGATGCGCTATATGCAGAAGTAAAGGAATATGGAGGACATTTTTCATTCATCTGGCATAATTCAACCATTGGGCAATACGGTCATTGGAAAGGTTGGCGAGAAGTACTGGAACATACATTGAACATTGAAAAGGAAAGAAAGTGAACCGAAAAATTGTTTTAACTGGAATTGCATTAATTACAATTTCCATTCTGCTCGGAGCATTTGGTGCCCATGGGTTAAAATCTATTGTTAGTTCGGAGAAATTAATCAGTTTCGAAACAGGAGTGAAATATCAAATGTATCAAGGATTAGCATTTATAATC